>CAYQVT010000333.1:0-3409 GCA_964420885.1 uncultured Gammaproteobacteria bacterium | reverse complement strand
ATTTTATCCAATAATGTTGAAGCGTTTTTGTTAGGCTCTCCACAAAATTTAGTTAACTAGAGACATGTCCTCTCACACCATGAAATTATCCAAGTTCGGTAAAAAATTTACTCGTCAATCTGGCATAAACCAGCTTATGGTCGATTTAGGCGAAGCTTATAGTTCAAACCACCCAGATCTGTGCATGCTAGGGGGAGGCAACCCAGCATTTATCCCGGAAGCTCAAGCTCTGTTTGGCAAAGAAATGCAGCGGTTGATCGAAAACAATTTGTTTGAACGAATGGTTGGTATCTACGACGGTCCCCAAGGGGAGACAAATTTTAGAGAGGTTTTGGCCGAATACTTAAACCAACAGTTTGACTGGCAGATTGGCCCGCAAAACATATCTCTAACAAATGGCAGTCAAAACAGTTTTTTCTATCTATTCAACGCCGTCGCGGGTGAAATGCCAGATGGCCGTTTCAAGAAAATCATGTTTCCCCTTTCTCCTGAGTACGTAGGCTACGCCGACGCGGGATTGAGCGAAGATATGTTCGTGTCGTTGCGTCCGAAGATTGAGCTCTTAGAGAATAAGCAATTTAAATATCGGGTAGACTTTGACGAACTTAGCATAGGTGATGACATCGCTGCGATTTGCCTATCTCGCCCCACCAATCCTACTGGCAATGTCATTGGAAACCGGGAATTGGCCAAACTCGATGCTCTTGCTCAAAAACACAACATTCCACTAATCATCGACAACGCCTATGGTCAGCCATTCCCGAATGTCATTTATGCCGACGCCAAACTTAACTGGAATGACAATACAGTGCTATGCATGTCCCTTTCAAAACTGGGCCTGCCGGGTGCACGAACTGGCATTGTTATTGCAAATGAAGAGATTACCAATACCATCAGCGCTTTAAGTGGCATCATCACCCTTGCCCCAAATAGTGTCGGTGCGGCGCTGATGACACGAATGATAGAAGACGGTGAAATTGAACATCTAAGCGAAAATATTATTAAACCGTTTTACCGCCAACAGTTAGATTCCGCGATTGGAATTTTCGATAAGGTCTTTGCCGATTTGCCGGTACTCATGCACAAGCCTGAAGGCGCCTTTTTCTTATGGTTATGGTGCCAAGATTTACCAATCTCCACGAAAGAGCTTTACGCTCGATTGAAAGCAAAACAAGTGTTTGTGATTCCAGGGGAAGATTTTTTCATTGATATTGACTCTAGTTGGGAACATACGCAGCAATGCCTTCGAATCAACTATGGACAACCAAGCGAAAAACTACGCACTGGTTTTGAGATATTGGCGTCTGAATTACGCTCACTCTACGATCGCTAAGGCTGAATTAATGCGATCGAAATGGATGCTTAAGCCCAATGCCTCGAGTATGGCGTAATTGTTCCTCATGTTTCGACGGTTTTACAGCGTTTCCTTACTCAGATGTATCTACGTTTAATTGTTGACACGGCTGAAACTCACAACGCTGAACCGATGTCTTAGGCTATAATCCGCATCAATAAAAACGAGGTAATTATGTCTGCTCCAAAAATTGGTTTTATAAGCTTAGGTTGCCCTAAGGCACTGGTTGATTCAGAGCTTATTCTGACAGAACTTCGTACTAATGGTTATGAGATCGCTCCAAGCTACCAGGATGCTGACATGGTGGTGGTTAATACCTGCGGCTTCATCGATTCTGCCAAGAAAGAGTCGCTCGATACCATAGGCGAAGCATTGCACGAGAATGGCAAGGTAATTGTGACCGGCTGTATGGGCGCAAACGCAACGGATATTACAGATATTCATCCGAGCGTACTGGATGTCTCTGGACCCCATGCTTATGCTCAAGTACTGGGCGCGGTACAAGAACACTTACCCTATAAAGCGCCTTATAATCCTCATTTAGATTTGGTGCCTCCCCAAGGAATAAAACTCACTCCTCGACACTATGCGTATCTAAAAATATCTGAAGGATGCAACCATCGTTGCAGTTTCTGCATTATTCCTTCTATGCGTGGAGACTTGGTCAGTCGTCCGGCGAATGACGTAGTTGCCGAAGCTGAAGGCTTATTGAAATCAGGAGTCAAAGAGTTATTGGTAATCTCGCAGGACACTTCGGCATACGGTGTGGATACCAAGTACCGAACTACCTTTCATAATGGCAAGCCGATAAAAACCAAAATGATCGATCTATGCCATGCGCTTAGTGATATCGGTGGCGAATCTACTCCGTGGGTTCGATTGCATTATGTTTACCCTTATCCCCACGTTGACGATATTATTCCGTTAATGGCCGAAGGAAAAATCCTACCCTATCTGGACATCCCGTTTCAACACGGCTCACCAAAGGTACTTAAAGCCATGAAGCGGCCTGGCGCCATTCATAACACGCTTAATAGAATTAAGATGTGGCGAGATATCTGTCCCGACATCACCATTCGCAGCACCTTTATTGTCGGCTTTCCGGGCGAAACCGACGACGACTTCAAACAGCTTCTCGATTTTATTAACGAAGCCCAGCTTGATCGGGTTGGTGCGTTTACCTACTCACCAGTAGAAGGCGCTGCGGCTAACGATATAGCGCACCCTGTCCCTGACGAAGTAAAAGAACAACGCCTTGCCGAATTCATGGGCTTACAAGCGACGATTAGCAGCGACAAACTGAGCAAAAAAGTGGGCCGAAAAATCGATGTCATCATTGATGAGGTCGATGGTGAAGGTGCTGTTGCACGCAGTAAAGCCGACGCGCCAGAAATAGATGGATTAGTTTATTTGAACGGAGAGACCCAGCATGAGGTTGGCGATATCGTTAGCGTGACGGTGCATGCAAGTGATGAACACGATTTATGGGCCAATTGCTAGGATCAGATAATATCCTAAATACAATTCAATTCTTCAATTCAGAAATCTGTTTTTTGCTCATGCCCTATCATTGTTTTTAAGGCATAAAAGGTATTAATACCAAGACTCGATCTTACACATTTACCGATCTAGGTTAAAATTCACTAACACCATTCGTCCGAGTTTCGCCCTGAACGGTCATCGCGTCATTGCCTAAACCCATCGTCAATAAATAGCTCAGGTTTTGTTTCTACCTTATCATACTGGTCAAATTTGGGAGCCTCGAGATTTTTCAATGATTCAAGAAGCGATTGCGCATAGGCTTTTTTCCTAAGACTATCTACCGTCTCAGTACCCGCGAGTATCTCATCCATCAGCTTAGAGCAACTATCAATTTCACAAGCTACAGAGACCACATTTTTCTCACTACTTTCTGATTTTTGATATATGGCAGCGCCGCCAACTATTTCAGGGTCAGCCCCAATAATATACTTTGTCCCAGAGGCAAAATTAGCAATCAGTGTAGTGGTCTAATACCCTTGGACACAGAATTAAGAGACAATAACAGTCAATTAA
>CAYQVT010000332.1:0-3431 GCA_964420885.1 uncultured Gammaproteobacteria bacterium | reverse complement strand
AGCTCAAGCGCCGACTTACAGTTGGGATGAAATCCAGACAGTCTATTGCTAAGAAATTCACCTTGCATGACAATATGTCGTAACCAAGTGGAATTGATAAATGCACCTGTATGTGGGGTCCCTAACGTAATCAGAGCTGAAATGTAACGCTTGCTTGGGGTATATTGTAAAAGCGCTCTTCCTACTAGCCCCCCCATGCTGTGACAAACCAGTGTTATTTTTTGGTCCACCATCACACCGTCTGTCAATAGATCATAATTTTCCAGAATATCAGATAAGCTTTGCGCCGCTTTCTTAATTCCTTTGAAGGCATTGTAGTTGAAGCACACAATGGTTGCGCCGTCAGAACTCAGTCCGTCCGCGAGTAGGTCCAAGTAGCCAAATTTCGCCGTTAACCCATGTATTAGAAGAACAATTTTACCATCTGCGAAGTCGCTGTGTTTGGTACGTCGTTCTTCTGCGAAATTCCACAATTCATCCCCAAATCGTAAGGTTCTTTCAAATGAAGCAGGATTCATTTTATTGCTCAAAGTACAATACCAAAAACATCGAAATTCGATTCGAACGAAGTTACTATATCGCTCTCCATTTTAAATTCGTCCTCGTTGCAATTTGGATTGATACAGTCTAAAACAGATGGACTTACATAAATTCCGTTTTCTAATACTCTAAACGATTCACCGAACGAGCGAATAATGCCGCCAGCCTTGTAAACACAAACAATTTGAATTTTTTCCCTATATTTCTCAGTGGTTTTCGTGGTGCCTCCTATTAAGTTTATCCAGCTGAGATGCATTTCCATTCGTGAAAAATTTGTGAGTGCGTTTGAAAATTCTTCAACATCAACGTTGTGGATCATCTTTAGAGTCACCCTGTTTACTGTAGTTACGGTATGGCTTCTCATCTCAGCAATATACTCTACATCTGTATGGAACCAATCTCTTTTAGGTATATTCTTTCTGACTTTACCTAGAATATTTCGGCCTTCACTATTTTCCAAAATATTTGTTAGATCGATTTCATACTCGTCACTTTCATAATGAACCGAAGCATCTAATGAATGCTCCTCATGCTTTGATTTCGGTTTGGGCTTTACTCGACGGCTTTCTTGAATTCCTTTAGGTTTAACATTTTGATAATCATAGCTAGGGGATGGAAAGATGTACCTTGCGCCACTATTAAAGCTGGAAATAGTTCTAAGCAATATCCGTAGATCCAAACCGAGAGACAGGTTTTTTATGTAGTAGAAGTCAAATGACAATTTAGTCGCGGTCTCCGCTTCAGAAGCGGCGAAGCCTCGATTAACCTGGGCCCAACCGGTAATGCCCGGCTTAACCAATACTCGGTGAGCAAAGAATGGAATCCTTGATTCAAGTGTTACCTTAAATTCGGGACGTTCCGGACTAGGTCCAACCAGTGACATTTCGCCGGCAAGCACATTAAGCAATTGGGGAATTTCATCAAGGCGACTCCGCCGCAGAAATTGCCCTACAGCCGTTATACGGCTGTCAAATTCTGTAGCCCATTTTGCCCCGCCATTCTCCGCTTGCTCCACCATAGTTCGTAACTTCAACATGGTGAAAGGTCGGCCAAACTGTCCGACCCGAGTTTGCCTATATATGACCGGTCCCGGGCTATCTAGCTTCACAAAAATCGCAGCAACAAGCCCAAGCGGAAGCAGAATGACCAAGGCGATGCTGGCAATGACAATATCAAGCACGCGCTTAATCGCCATTTTGTACGGTACAGCAAGTTCTTCCTGGCAATCGATGACCCACTGGGCATTAATGAAGTCACTCGGAATTCTCTGGTACAGCTTTTCAACATAATTACTGTAGCTCACGACGCTAAGGCTGATGTCTAACAGTTCGAGCAGATCTGCACGAGATGGACGAATTGTGTCGTTTGGATCAAACACAATCTGACTTACATGATTTTCAAGAGCCCAGCCGGGCAAATCCACCGGCGCCCCCTCTTTCATTGTCAAGGCGACAGTCGTAAGACCTTGTCCAAAGTCTAATCTTCCAAATTCGCGAACCATGCCAGTGAATTTTTCGGATCCAATAAAACCTACTACATAATGTTTTCTAACAACCAGACCTACCAAGGCTCTAACCATAAAGAGTCCCATCGTAGAGCCAATGAACGTATAGAAAGTAATCAACCGTCCAACAAGCAGATAGTGAACAAGCAACAATTCTAAATTAAGAAAAAGCAATGCTATGCTGGAAACTCTCGCACAATGTCCAAGGAGCCTGAGCGAAGCACATCCCTGCCTGGTTTCGTGTAAACCGGATATGTGACTAACAAAGGCAATTAGCAACCCGGCTCCAAAGCAGAACTCCAAGCGTCCCACATGCGCCACATAAAACGCTTCTTGCCGAAATTCAATATTGTAGGGTGTGAGTGAAAATGCGATGGCAGCACATACAAACGCAATCACAAAGTCGCAAACAAACCATGACCAAGGTCCAATACGTGACAGAGTTAGGTTTCTATCGCGTTGTCTGGAAATGCCTAAGGCTGATTCGTGTGCTCTTGCCATTTTCCTCTGGAACATTTGGAATCTGCAATTCTTCGATTTTTGTTACTGGACTATACCCATAAATACCGGATTCTCCAACTATAGAGAGCCTTGAGGCCAATGGAACATTTGTTAGCGTAAGGCCCCTTGCACGATACGTGGTGAAACGATTTGAAGTGTTTCTACTCTCTAGCAGTAACCAGAGGATCGAGCCAAATCCCACGTTAACGCTGAAGTCAGATCACTATTCCGAAGTTAGCAAAATTTTCGTAATGTCTAAATGGACATGGGTGGTGCCAACTACCAGCGCTGAGAGATCTAAGTTATTGGGAGACGCAGGTGAATCGACTACAGTCTTTGAAGGCAGACGTTCCGAGGTCCCAACAAATGCTCTACATTCCAAAGAACATGATGCGGGCCTTAAAATTGAATTTAGAAACGGTAGTAAATTTCTAGTGGGCGCAGGGGATCCGTTCACACTAGAAATAAACCACGAATCGTCTTTCAATCTTATCGATGAATCTGTTTACGAATTAACTCCATTGCCATGAAAAAACCGCATTCGGTATTAGGGACAAAGATATTTGTATTAATAACTGTTTTTATAACAGCCTGTGTCCCATATGGTGATTGTGATAATTGTCGCCCGCCTCAAGAAGCCTTGGCTGAGCTGAGAACGCTTGGCGTAACCTTAACGACTTACAGTCGCCCTTTCCCTGAAGATGCTGATAGCTACCTGACAACGGATGTTGACTACACGCTTCAGGAGCCTATTCAATATCTTGAAAGCTATAGGCTAAATCTAGTTTTCAGTCCACCGGTGGATAAATCCACAACCATTCAGCCTTCTGGAAATGAGTGGGATGAGCATCCTTATGCGTATTCGTTTAGTACCCTTGTCGGTGAG
>CAYQVT010000331.1:0-3435 GCA_964420885.1 uncultured Gammaproteobacteria bacterium | reverse complement strand
CGATCAACTTTTCGCGGTATTCTTCTACCTTATCAGCCATGTCAGCAGGCACTTCACCAACCTCAAACTTAGTTGGGTCGCCAGAGTTATCCCAAACATATGACTTACGCTCTAGCAGATCAACCACACCTACGAAATCATCTTCAATACCAATCGGTAGAACCATCACTAATGGGTTAGCGGCCAAAACATTTTCAACCTGATCAACTACACGATAGAAATCAGCACCCATTCGGTCGAGCTTATTAATAAAAATTACCCGAGCAACCTCTGATTCATTGGCGTAGCGCCAGTTTGTTTCTGATTGCGGCTCTACACCACCAGATCCGCAAAATACGCCAATACCACCATCGAGTACTTTTAACGAACGGTAAACTTCAACAGTGAAGTCAACGTGTCCAGGAGTATCGATAATGTTCATTCGGTGCCCGGCCCACTCACAGCTCGTCGCAGCCGACTGGATCGTAATGCCGCGTTCTTGCTCTTGCTCCATGAAGTCAGTAGTGGCTTCACCATCGTGTACTTCACCGATCTTGTGGATCTTGCCAGTTAGGCTCAAGATTCGCTCGGTGGTGGTTGTTTTCCCCGCGTCTACGTGTGCGAAGATACCAATATTTCTATATGTCGATAGGTCAGCCATGTTGATCTCTCAAGGTGGAAAGCCGCTTGCTTTCCGGTTATCTATTAATTCAGTTTTGCCGCACTGCATACCATAAATTGACGACACAGTTCATCAGCAACGTAAGTTTTGATGCTTCAAAAAAACGACGGTGCTATAACGCAGCAAGCTATTCTTGAGGTGAGTATTCACAATTTCAAGACCTAGGACCAAGCTGCTCAGCACCGGTTGGGGCGCGATAATACAACAACTTAGCAGTTACGTCTAAGTTAAAAATCTAAAATTGTGACTAATATTAGCCGTCGAATTTAGCGCTAATCGCGCCGACATTATTAAGCAGTCTGTATAAATGCATAAAACACTTGCTCAAATCTTTATTGTTTGATAAAAAGAGTATGTAACTCAAGGGGTTGGGGCGCAGATAGAGAGAAGTTGAGTAAAGCTTTAGGCGTACCTTAGTGTTTCCTGACACGGACATCGCATAACTGTCATATTCATGATCTATTCTATTAAATAAGCCGAAAGTGTGCGGATCATTCCCTACACTGTCTAGAACATGAGTTATTTGTTCAAATTAAAGTTCTCGACAGCGTTGGTTCCTCACTTTTACTCCGAAAAATTTGCCTCACCACGCTAAACTAATGCATATATGCGTCTGAGGCTTAGCTGGATACCTAACAGATGTTTATTGACCGCCCCAATATCGACAGAGCTATGGTTAGCCTGTTCTTCGAAATCAAACGCAACATGCCATCAGAGCAACGAGAACAAATGAAAATCTCATCGCCACTGATTGGACAGCAACTTATCTCTATTTATCAACAATCTAACAATGAAGCTTTAAGATTTCTCATTGAAAAATTCATGGATCGAGCAGGTGACGATTGGCGTAGTAGGCTTAGTCCTACAAGAAAAAGTAGACTTCTTTTTGCTCGCGGCCCAATCGGAGCTGCGTAGACCTCACAAGCGATAGCAATACCAAAAATATTCGTGCACCGCGTTTGGGCACGGCATCAAATAAAAGCACCAAACTGATGCCGTTTCCGAACAATTCTCTCTTTGATGATTGTGAATCAACCTGTTTAAGTTAGATACTTACTTACATTTCAATCAACGTTTGGAATTTGGTATCCAAGTTGGCACAAGACTTGCTCTGAACAAGATATAGGGAAACATCTTTTAACGTCGCCCCTACAGCGACAATTATCGTGAGGCCCCACAGATAATGAATATTGACCGATATATGGTGAACCTCTTTTTCGAAATCAAACGTAACGTTCCGATTCACCAGCAAGATGGTATGAAAATATCGAACCCGAACTTAGGCAACGTGATGGTAGCCTTAAACAAAGAAACAAAAGACGAAAATATAGAACTCTTGACCCGTATCTTTCTCGAACGCGCTGGTGGTCGGCGCATTAAGGAAAGCAAAAGTAAAACGACGCGGACCGCAGCACTGATAGAAAAATTGTCAACGTTGGGTAATAAACCGCGCACCACAAATCGCACCGACAGTATCTCTCAGATAAAACCCAAGCGCATCTATCGAGGTCAAGTGGTCGAAGATTAATTCGCCAAACCCAATTTCTCATTTCCCAAAATTTGTAAGCCACCGCTTTTATTGGTGAACACCGTATTAAAGCGATCTGGAGCACACTCCAGCAATGAACGTTTTCGCCGATAATGGGTATGATATTCTCAAGTTCAGTACAGTTGCGCTAATTTGGCAAGTAAATCGGCGCGCCAAGCTTTCACTTTAGCACGTCAAATTAAGCGTAAAGAACACGTAAATAGTTGAAAGTTATCTGAATTAAATGTTTCCCTGCGAGTCGAAAACAATTTATAATAACGGCCACATGAAAGTGCGAATGATATTTATGCACACCAGATTGTCTTAATTTCCACTGCTTTTTGTTTTTACAGATTTGTGTTTCATTAGTAATTCGGTTTTGTCATTTACTGGCTTGTTTTTATCCAGCTTGTATCTCCCCGCTTCATTTCACGTAAGTTTTCACGCGCCGCTGTTCATTTGATTGAATGGTTCATTTTAATTAACACGGCAACTGAAGAAACCGACACACAAAAACATAGGAATTTCTATCATGGCAACATCTACCGGAACCGTTAAATGGTTCAACGAAACAAAAGGCTTTGGCTTTATCGAACAAGAAGGCGGCCCTGACGTTTTCGCTCATTATAGTGCGATTACTGGCGGCGGTTTCAAGACATTGGCCGAAGGTCAAAAAGTTGAATTCGAAGTCAAGCAAGGCGACAAAGGCCCTCAAGCCGAAAACATCGTATTGCTATAACAGCCTATTCGGCTTAAGGCCTTTGCTTTAAGCCGTTGATGCAGTTATTTGAAAGCCTTGCTAGTATCGCTAGCAAGGCTTTTTTAATTCACTCTTGCCGTCGCCGCTAACGTTATCCATCGCCCTATCGAGAAAGTTTTTAATCGGCGATTATTTACCCTTCCAAATCGGTTTGCGCTTTTCATCAAATGCTTTAAACCCTTCGATCATGTCCTCACTTCCATACAAGGTGTCGACGGTAGGCAACTGCCTTAAGGTTACTCGATTGAGGCAATCCTGAAACTTCGAATCTTCTGCATCGCGAACAATCTCTTTAATTGCAGCCATGACTAAAGGCGGGCCAGCCGCAATAGATTCGGCGACCTCCCAGGCACGCTGATTTAGTTTTTCAGCGGGAACCGTCTCGTTAACAAATCCCCATCGGTTGGCTTCTTGCGCATCCAGCCAGCGACTTGTCATTAACATCTCCATAGCGACATGGTAGGGAATGCGCTTAGGTAACTTGAT
>CAYQVT010000330.1:0-3478 GCA_964420885.1 uncultured Gammaproteobacteria bacterium | reverse complement strand
GATAGCCGATATCGATAGACTGGCTTCACCCTGAACTAAGCGTACTCTTGCGTTTTCGCCGCCGCCTTGAAGTCGCGTGATATCAGCGGTGTTACTGAAACCAAAATTGAAGCCATCAAATGGCAGCTGCACATCAAATTCAAGTATCGAGTCGTTAACAACCGGGTTGCCACCACTGTCGATGGCAACAATTTGAACATCGAACAGGTCGCCAGCGAGTACGGTATCGGGCAGAGAGAATTGTAATTGAGACGTGTCGCCTGTCTCTATTCGTATGCGCCTCTCAACACTAATTAGTGGGTTGCTCTGAAGCTCAGCGCGAATAACGTAAAGCCCACTGATTTGTCGAGCATCTATGCTCAACGATGCCAGCCCATTAGTATCCGAAGTGGAGTTCCCTAGTTCTATTATCGGGCGCGGCGTTTGGGATGACACCGGAGTCAGACTCCAACGTACTGACTGGTTCGCGATGCGGCGATTAGCATCGTCAAGTATTTCGACCTGATAGATGGGCGACTGATCAACCGTGAAGGCTATAGGGTTAAAGCTGGTTTGCTCAGCCGTTCTGAAGAATCGAAGCTCATTCGGAATTTGCGTCAAGGCGACGGACTGTATCACTGTATCATCAGATTGACCCAGATGGTCAGTCACACGAACGGTAAACTGGTAGGTATTGTTATTGAGACTACTGTCTGGCAAACGAACGTTGAGGCTAGTTGTGCGAGGACGTTGTGGGTCGAAAGACCTCGTGGCCCTGACCGACCCTTGACTCGGCGACTGCTCAATCAGATCTAGCCTGATCGGGTCACTGCCCTCGTTTACAGAAGACACCTGGCTAGCAATTACGGTAAATGAATTTCCATAAAAATCATTGGTGTTGAAATCGAGACCCAGTTGCGATGCATCGGGCGGCAAATCAGGTTGAATTTCTATTTCTAAGATTTGCTCAGTGATTTGGCCGATATCGTCGGTAACTATGAGACGTAAAGATTCAGAACGTGGGGCAATCACTCTGCCAACTCGCTGATCTCTTAGGGTAATAGTATTCGCCAACGTTGTTGGCAATACTGAATTACTGGCATTAGAGACTGGGATTTCAGTTACAAACCCGTTCCAAACTAGGCTCGCTGAACTAATGCCTACTTGATCTCGCGCTATGACGCGAATATCGAATTCGCCTTGTTCGTAAACGATGCTTGTCAAGTTTGAAAATTCGACAATTGAGGGCGCCGTGTCTTCGACAATAGTGTAGGTTTCAGACGCTATCTGTAGATTGCTGGCGTTGTCGCGCGTGGTTAACTCGTAGGTCAATACCTGACCAAGTTGTGCGGTGGTCTCGGTAAAACTTATCGGGCCGTCATTAAACACGGCGGCCACGATTACGCCATTGCGCCTAAGAATGGCCGATTCGACACCACTTTCAGGGTCATTCGCTGAGGTGCTTATTACAAAGTCGTGCTGTTCAATGATCTCGTTGGCACCTAAGGTTGGCCCCTGTACGGTAAACGGTGCGATTCTTGGCAGTTCACTGTCTTGTTGTCGGACAAAACTTTGGGGTTCAGATTCAGTAATATTGCCAAAAATATCGATGGCTCTTACTTGTAAGAACGTACCACTGTCTTCAACGCCATAATCTCGAAAGATCACAAATTCAGGGCCGAAATGACGCCCGATATTACGGAATGGGCCGTCAGCTGAATCAGACTCGTAGTACTCAACTTGGAATATCGGGTTGGCGGTATTATTAACCACAGCCCTGATTTCAAGTGGTCTGGGTACAAATGTTGGCACGCCCACTGTTGGGCTACTTAAAGAAATTTCAAAGCCATTAGCTGGTAAATTCTCACCTTGAAGCAACACTTCACGAATACCCGATGAGGCGATCTGGCCGCGGTGCGTTTCAATCTCCGCAGTGACATTAAACGGCTGACCATTACGCAAGTTAGCTGGCACTAGAATATCGCTAATGAACGGTGATGTTGCAGACCCAGATACCAAATCACCATTGATAAAGTAATTGACCGAATTTACGTTTTCAGTTTCCGTGAGGCCAAAAGTGATGCGCTGCCCTTGTTGATAGACTTGCGCTTGGGTTGGCTCCAACAATGAGGCATTCGGGCCGGTAAAACGAGTTCCTAGATCTATTATTTCTATTCCGGCAGAGCCTTTGGCAACCACCATCAAGTTGTCATCGATAGCGAGTTCGAATACCCGATCATTTAACTCAATTACAACGTCATCAACGAAGGTCCAACGTTCAATATCGACCGGCCTTATTCGCACAGAAGAGGCATTACTATCGGCTACCCAAACGTAACCACCACCAAATTCAATATCGAAAATGAATTCGCTGCCACTAAGATCCAAGGTCACATTGCTGAAATTATTGAGATTCAACTTATGTAAGGTCTTGCCGACTAAAAAGAAAATATCGTCGCCTGACGTCGACAGTAGTTCGATTGGCTCTGCGGCGCCGTCAATAATCGATTCAAGTCTAACAAGCACTGGCTCAATAGGCAGTTCACCGGGCTCAATACGATATAAGCGGCGGTTATCTGTCGCGGCAAATAGTGATTCTCCATGAGCAGTTAAACTGACGATGTTTTCGCCAAGAGGCAAAGAAACGGTATCTCCACTATTATGTTGAGCTAACTGGATTTTGTTCGCCAGCAATATTTGATTTGCATTGCTGGCTGCGATGTATGACGAGGTTGCCGCCAAGTGTTGCGCTTCTATACCGGTAAAAACGGTGAATGGAGTGTCGATAACACCGTCACCGTCTGGCGCCAAGCTTATTGCATCAACGCGTCGACGATCTGGCTGCGCCATATAGACAATGCCTTGGTCAACCAGACTGATGTTGCTGGCGAGTGTAAAGGCCTGCGATGGGTAATTTGTCGAAGTCCATAAGCCATCTTGGAGTTGAACAACTCGGGTTCCAAATTCACGTGCTGCTACCGCGATTGTGCCATTATCAATCGAGATCGAGCTTGATATTCCACGTGCGTTCGCATCGCTGAATATAGACACAGGGCCATAATCTGGTTCAGATAAATCGGCAACAGCACCGTCTGAAAAGTACAATTGCCCACGATATAACACTGGCGAGGTCAACTCTACTGCTTGTTCAACTGGGTAGCTGGCCACTCGGCTTGGCGAGCGGGTGTTGCCGAGGTCTATAAAACTAATACCATTATTAAACCCGTTATTAGTGATGGCAATTAGGTAGTTTGTGTAAGCGACTAAATTATCCGCATTAACGCCGATGTCATGCTCAACTAAGACTCCTCTCTTATCGATCGTGGTAAGTTTGCCTTGGTCAGCACTGACGTAATAGATACCGCCGCGATAGGTCACTGCAATCGCGTCATCAATCTCGAAGCTTCGTCCAGCAATCGCTGAAAAATTTAAATCGTACTCAGTGAGGCGATCTTCGTATAAAACAGCGAAGCCTCCTGGGTGCGCTACGCCATATAGC
>CAYQVT010000329.1:0-3504 GCA_964420885.1 uncultured Gammaproteobacteria bacterium | reverse complement strand
ATCATGAATAGAGGCTTGTAGTTCAATGGGTATCTCGGACGCTTCTGCATCGCCCGAAATCAATGCAGCCACTTGTGTATAGCTTAGCCGCGCATGGGAATACATTACCGCTTGATAAAAATCATACTTCTCGATCTCACCATCAGCGCCAATCGTCATGTCGCAAACGAAACAAAGTCTATTAACCTCTGGGTTAAGGGAACATAAACCGTTAGAGAGTACTTCAGGCAACATCGGAATAACGTTATTAGGAAAATACACCGACGTGCCACGTTCCCATGCCTCTTGATCTAATGGGCTTTGCTCTTTGACATAACTTGAAACATCGGCAATGGCAACTAGCAATCGATTACGCCCATTTTCAAGTGGTTGACAATATACGGCGTCGTCGAAGTCTCGAGCATCTTCTCCGTCAATCGTTACCAAAGGAAGATTGCGTATATCGGTTCTGCCGACAAAATCATTTTCAGTTACTTCTTGTTTGAATGATTGAATTTGACGCTCGACCGCGGCCGGCCATTGGTGTGGCAACTGATGTTTGCGAATCGCTATCTCAATTTCCATACCGGGGGACATATAGTCGCCTAAAACCTCAACGACTTCGCCTAAAGGTTGAAAATTCTTAGTTGGGTGCTTAGTGATTTTCACCGAAACTACCTGGCCATTTTTCGCTCCCGCTGTATGTTCGGGTAACACAAAAACATCTTGACCAATGCGTTGATCATCCGGCACCACGAAATGCACATTACTTTCATTAAAATAGCGCCCAACGATCACTAAGTTGCCGCGTTCTACGATATCTGTGATTTGTCCAAACAATTTCTGTCGACGATCGCGACCGGTAATTCGTACATTGACGATATCATTGTGTAAAACATCACGCATATCATGAGTGCGTAGAAAGACTTTTTCTCGAGTCTCATCGGTTAACACATAACCGTGCCCATCAACATGCCCAACCACTCGGCCACGGTGCTCGATTATAGCGTGCTTCATGGCCCAACGATGCTTACTTAATTGCGACACCTTTCCTTCATCGCGCAGGATTTCTAATATTTCAAATGTTTCTTGTCGACCTTCTTTGCCAACTCGACCTAGTGTCTCGGCAATGGCCTTGGTGTTTGCAGGCTCCGTGCGCTGCGATAAATACTTTAAAACTATATCGGTACTTAACCGTTTGTGTTTTCTTGTAGATTGTTTTTTATTTTTATATTTCTTACTCAAATTTTATTCTTATTCCTAATTTCTCCAACGATGCAGCACATCCAGGCTAACAGAAGAACAAATGTCAGAGGCCTAATGTTATGCCCTAGGCTTTGAACTTAAGCTAACCCTAGCGCTTACGAATAGAGATCTTTTAATACTATCGTCTCTTGCCTATCAGGGCCTGTTGAAACGATATCAATTGGCACGCCTACCAGTTCTGATAAACGTGCTACATAGTTTCGCGCTGCCATCGGTAATTCTTCCATCGACTGCGCTCCTTGTGTGTTTTCAGACCAACCAGGCATGATTTCATACACAGGTTCACACTGAGCTAAGGAATCCGCACCAACAGGTGCAACGCTTAACTCTTGGCCCTTGTAACGATAACCGTTACAAATTTTCAATTCCTCTAGACCATCTAGAACATCCAGCTTTGTTAAACACAGCGACGTCAAACCGTTGACTTGCCGTGAGCGGCGCAACAGCACCGCATCAAACCAGCCACAACGACGTGAACGGCCAGTAGTAGCGCCAAATTCATGACCCTTAACACCTAGGTGTTCACCAACATCGCAGGCCAATTCTGTTGGAAACGGCCCCGCTCCAACACGAGTTGTATAGGCTTTAACAATGCCTAGAATTTCATCAAATGCATTCGCGCCGACCCCACTGCCTGAAGAAGCTGACCCAGCTGAAGTATTAGATGAGGTGACGAATGGGTACGTACCGTGATCGATATCTAACATCATTCCTTGTGCCCCTTCAAACATCATAGGGCGGCCTTCACGCGTATAGTCATCCAATAACTGAGTAACGTCCACCGTGAGCGGCTTTAAGCGTTCGCGATATGACCAAGCTTGATCTAAACACCGTCGATAATCAAGTTCATCTGCATGATAATAGTGTTTTAAGGCGAAATTATGATACTCCATAACGTCTTCTAGCTTGTCAGCAAAACTGTTATCAAAGACCAAATCGCCGAGACGTATACCGCGCCGCGCGACTTTGTCTTCATAGGCGGGTCCAATTCCTCGACCCGTCGTACCGATTGCAGCCTTACCACGTTTTATTTCTCGAGCTAGGTCTAAAGCGACATGATGCGGTAAAATTAACGGACACGCTTCGCTAATCCCTAAGCGCTCACAAACTGGAACACCTGTAGCCTCCAATTCATCGACTTCCTCAAACAGAGCATCCGGTGCTAAAACAACACCATTGCCGATCAAACATTGAACGCCATCACGTAAAATGCCAGACGGAATTAGATGCAATACCGTCTTCTTCCCATTAATCACAAGAGTATGACCAGCATTGTGGCCACCTTGAAAACGTACCACTACATTAGCCGTTTCAGTAAGAAGGTCGACAATTTTGCCCTTTCCTTCGTCACCCCATTGAGTACCGACGACAATAACTTTTTTGCTCATGCTTGTTTTCTAGTTTATATGGTCGAACGTTTAATGGTCGACATTAGTATTTGTTAGAGTTTAACTTAGCTTAACTAAGGTTTTTAAATCCGCGCTAAAACCGGTTGCTGGTCGAGCACGACCGAATCGTTCACCAATTCGATCATAACGACCACCTTGCGCAACTGTCCTACCTCTACCCGCGACAAAGGCGTTAAAAGTAAGACCAGTATGATAGCGATAGCCAAGCACGTCAGCCAAATCGATGTGTATATTTATATCTTTGTCAGTACTCAGATACTTCATCACTGTCTCCAACTGAGCCAAGGAAGTGTCTATTTCAGCGTTATCAATAAACGCTTCACGTGCGTCGGTGATAACACTTTCTGAACCCGCTAAGTGCAGTAAAGTCGTGAAGGGAGCAACATCTAATTGTTCGCTCAAATCAAGCAAGTCGGGTGCCGACTTGCGCAGTAAAACATCTCGCAAATGCGACTCCAATGTTCCCCGGATATTCTGCTCATTAATCAGGGCTCTATATATCCCTACATGGCCTAGGCTTAGGGTAATATCTTTCGCCTGACTTAACTTCAAAACCTTTAGCATCGCTTCGATCACTTGCATATCAGCCGTTTCATCAGCGATGCCAAACACTTCAGCGCCAATTTGCAATAACTCGCGTTGCCCTCCCATCTGAGAGGGCTGCGTGCGCAATACGGTGCCAGCGTAACACAGCTTATTGACATCGACATCGGCCAAATAATGGGAATCGATGCGTGCAATTTGTGGCGTAATATCAGCTCTAATGCCAAGCATACGGTGTGTATGCTGGTCCATGAATTTATAGGTTTGCGTATCGAGTTCTTCGCCGGTTCCGGTGAGCAAAGAGTCT
>CAYQVT010000328.1:0-3511 GCA_964420885.1 uncultured Gammaproteobacteria bacterium | reverse complement strand
AACGGAATCAATGTAGTGCCGATTAATCCTCCCGCCACTTTGTTGCTAACTGTACTCTGGTCTGATTCAGGTTTGCCTTTTTATTGTCTATTTAGCTTTTGGAGTTAGCATTGAATTATCGTCGTATATTAGGTCGTGTTGCCTATCTATTTGTAATCTCGTACTTGGCCGGTTGTGGCCATTCACCGAAACCTATTGACCGTTCGACCAATGATCGGCTTGTGTCATCCGATTACCCTTGCGAGCGACTTATAGAAGAAATAAGGCGAGTCGATATCACCAAAGAACAGACCAAGTTTTTATCGTTGAATTCAATTTTTTCGGAGATATTTCTGCGCAAGACGAATAACCTTGAGCGTCAAATGGACCCCTTTGTCGATGCATTTTTCAATAAAGGATGTGTCATACCAGAAATCGAGGGCGATTTAGAGAGTAGGCCGCTCCGTCATTTCGAGCATTCGAATGCCGACGGGCAAACAGCTGCCTCTACTTTTCTTGCACCTAAGTTAGAGACGTTACCTTTTTCAAAGGAATGTTCTAAAGCCTTCGATAGGGAAAAACGGATATATGAGTTGGGAATTACGAACTTGCAATACGACGAGTATCTCAAGTTTACGACAATCGGAAAGGATTCGATTAGCTACAAGATAAAAGCATCGTATCTTCTATTTGCAGACGTAAAATTACCGGAGCTGAGCGTGACCAGCCGTTCAGAAATGAAGGGGAGAGGGCTCTGGGTCGAGCGGTTGAAAACCGGCGAAAAGCACCAGCTTAATTATCTACGCCCGAACTTTTCATGCAATAGTAATGGCGTAGTAGTTGTGGAATATCAAAATACCTGGGTAACCGCAAAGCGCTTGAACTGAGACTTAGTGCGCAAAAAAAAGCAGTTTGAAGTTCACGACCTATGGAATCAAAACGAAATTACCCACATGCTTTTTAAGAAGAAACTCTTCTTGCGCCTTTGCAATGGATTCTAGCGGGAAGATCTTGGCTAATACTGGCTTTATTTCACCACGCTCAATATAGCCAACTAAGTTCGGAAACACTTCTTCGTCCCATGCCGTGGTGCCAATTAAGTGAATGTCTTTTAGGTACATATCACGCATGTCGAAGTTGACGATTGGGCCTGCGATGGCGCCGGAAGACACCAGTCGGCCGCCACGAACCAATAATTTGAGCATGGCCGAAAAAGCAGTTCCAGCTACGTTGTCGACGACGACGTCGATAGATTCTTCGCCTAATTCGGTAATTAGGTCAGCAGATCGGCTTAGTAGCTTGTCGGCTCCAAGTTCGGCGACTTGATCATGCTTGTTGTCGCTCGCCACCGCAATCACTTTAGCACCTCTTCTTTTAGCCAACTGAACCACGGCTGAGCCAACGCCGCCAGAGGCACCGGTCACCAATACCGTTTCCCCAGATTTCAACTGTGCTCTGTGCAACATATTTTCCGACGTGCCGTATGAACAGGGAATCGTAGCAAGTTCAGCATCACTCCATTCGCTCTCTATGGGGAATACTTCGGACGCGTTAACCTTCACGTAGTCGGCAAACGCTCCGTCAAAATCTGACCCCATCCAGATATTATCTAAGGCGCTAAAACCGCGTTTACGAATACACGCCCTAACGATCACGCGGTTGCCCAATAGGTGACGGTCGTCCTTGTCGGCCACACTCTGGACTACTCCACAACAATCGGTTCCTTGAATAAAAGGGAAAGGGGTTTCTTTGTTCCATCCACCATCATTATTGGGCGGTGATTTAGTCTCGTCGCAATCGGATGTCTCGTTGGTGGAACCACTCACTGAAGATGAATACCAGCCTAAGCGCGTGTTGATTTCGGTATTGTTCACACCGGCAGCAAGCACTTTGATTAGAACCTCTCCAGATTTTATTTCCGGGAGCGGGACGTCTTTGTATTCTAATTTCTCATAGCCGCCATTGCCCGTTGTGACTACCGCTTTCATCGACTGACTCGCCATTTTATTTGTTGCCTTAAGATGTAGTAATTTCGATCGTATTTATAGAGATAGAATAACATGACCGTACTCACCACGCTTATTGGCGCGTGTCTGTGTGTTAGTCGTTGGCGTTTCTTTATAGCGACCCATGATCTATAGTGGTATGCGCGTATCAATAGTCTTCACACTTTAATTAAGACTCGTCCTATGAAAAATTTCTTAATTCTTGGCTTTCTCGCTTTCAATCTAACTTGTGCTATTACCTCAATTGCGGCTGACAATTCCGGCGGAGTTGCCAGTGAAAATGAAGTACCTCAGCGATCAGAGGGTGACGGGCACTACGATCAACTCATTGTTCGCGGGGCCTATCTGATTGATGGCACGGGTGCGCCACCGACCGGCCCAGTGGATATTGTGATAGAGAAAGATCGAATTAAGCGGGTGGTGCCAGTTGGTACACCGGGTATCGAAATAGATCCACAGAACCGCCCTGAGCTTTTAGATGATGTCAGTCGAAAAGTACGCGAGATCGAGGCGCACGGAAAATACGTGCTCCCTGGGTTTATCGATTCTCACGCTCACATCCATTCTGAAAGTGGTGGTCAAAATGTGACACCGGAATACATTTTTAAACTCTGGTTAGGACATGGCGTTACTAGCATACGAGAGGTTTTCGCGACCGACGGGGAGAGCCGCTTATTGCAACTAAGAGAGCTTAGCGATCAAAACGCCATCACCGCTCCCAGGATTACCGCCTTTCCTAACTTCGCATTGTCTCGAGACGGCGCCAAGAAATTACCCGCTATTAACGATGCCAAGTCTGCGCGCGCACGGGTTCGTCAGCTAAAGAAGATAGGCGCTGATGGAATTAAATTCTTGGGTGCACGAGAAGATATTCTTTGGGCGGCGCTCGATGAAGCTGAAAAGATCGGCTTGTCAACCACCATGCATCATGCACAGCTCGATGTGGCTCACGCTAACGTACTAGACACCTCGTCGCGCGGTCTGGATTGTATGGAACATTGGTACGGCCTGCCGGAAGCCTTGTTTACTGATCGAGTCATTCAACACTATCCAAGTGACTATATTTATAGCAATGAACAAGATCGCTTTGGCCAAGCAGGCAGGCTTTGGAAACAAGCCGCAAAGCCTGGTAGTGAACGTTGGAACCAGGTTATGCAGACACTGCTTGAAAGAGATTTTTGTTTGAGCCCAACATTCACTATTTATCTAGCTAGCCGCGACCTGATGCGAGCGTATACATCGGAATGGCATTATGAATACACTGACCCAGGTTTGTGGGATTTCTATCGCGCAAATCGCGAACAGCATGGTTCGTTCTTTTTTAACTGGACCACTGAAGATGAAATTGAGTGGAAAAATAATTACAAATTGTGGATGCAGTTCGTCAATGAGTACAAGAATCGCGGCGGCAAGGTGACGACCGGCAGTGACACGGGTTATATCTATAGCCTCTATGGTTTTGGGTACATTCAAGAACTCGAACTTTTGCAAGAAGCAGGCTTTCATCCGCTAGAAGTGATTCGCTC
>CAYQVT010000327.1:393-3514 GCA_964420885.1 uncultured Gammaproteobacteria bacterium | reverse complement strand
TCTGGGCAAGTATCCATGTTGCCAGACACACATCGCCCGCCACCAATGTATTTCTCTTGAAATCCATCATCGGTTTCATCGGCAGATTTACATCGAAAACTACGCGCCTCCAAATTTGGAGTTCTTATTGGTGAATCATCAAAGATAAAGCAACGCCACTTACTAAAGGCAGGGCTTCCCGGACCGCCGTTAAATTGTGGTGTCCGACCAGTCCAAAATGGCCCAAATATGTCTCCGCAAAAACGGGCAATGCCAGATGTTTCCAAGCCCGTAATGGGATCGATATAATTAGATTGGAATTGAGAGTTAGACAACCTTTGGTAGTTACCAAGATCACCGCATGTGTCCGGTGTGGGATCGACATTGGGAACCGAACAGAACCCTCGAACTTCCCAAATTTGCGACAGCGGCCTAACCGGTGGTAATTCATCAGCAAAGACGGGCTCGTCTTCCTGGGCGACTAAGGCTATAGGGATTAGGAAAAAAAAGAAGCAAATTAGTAAAGGTGCGATAGCGCTTAGTCGTTCAGGTGTGGACATTTAATTTCCTTAGGCTTTTTTAATTTGCCGTCGATCTTAGGCCTAGGAATATTTCAGGAGAAATAGGCTGCAGTTAAATTGTGAATTCGATTACAAATTTAGAAATTGAAAAAAAAAATTGTCATACTAAAGTATGAGAAAAATTTGACGATTCATTTTATGAATTGTTTTACGTTCGACATATATTTCTTAATAACGAAAATATTTCTGATAACATTAAAATTGAATTCTTAATAAATCTAACGGGCAATAACTCGTAATCGCACTAGTCACATCATAGTCCTGACGCTGGTCGATGGACCTTGGCACCGTACACTGGCGAATGCGAAAAAAATGATGCTCGACTAAACAATATTACTTGGATAAAAAGTGGTGACTTTAAAAACTTCTTTTGCAACATCAAATCACTGCTCTACCCAGTCTTACCGCTGATCGATCAGCATTGTATTTAGAATTCATGTGGAGGATATTTGTGAAAAAAAGTAATTTTAAATGGATTATGTTCACTATTCTTTTAGGCGCTCTAGGCTCGGGACTATGGGATTTAGCCTTAAAAGCGTGGTTCTCATCAATATGGAATTTATCTTTAACAATTGTTACTTTAGGCACGGATAGCTTAAAAAATGCTATTTATGCTGATGTCGCAAAGGGTTTTTATGAACGTCCTGCGTTGATGGTACACACAATGATTATCGGTTCATTGGCAGCCGTCACTATAACTTTATTACTCTCAAAAAACTCATCAAGTAAAACTGAACCCAGTCAGAAAATAGCTTCGAGCGACAAAAAAATAACCCTAGTGGCTAAATTGGTAACTGTATTTGCAGTTGTGGTTCTGTTGTTCGAAATATCAAAAGCCTTCTATATAAATAGAGCGATTGGCTATTACGAACAACTTAGCTCTATATGTGCGCCTTATCTAACAAAAAAGGAACAGGTGCATCATAGATCCAGGTTTGCGCAAATGGAAAGCACTGCTGAATATAAAATTTTAATTGACGATCTTATTGAAATTGCACGAATAAATAACCAAAGAGTCCCAGAATTTGAACCTTTCGATTGAGTACTTTAGACGACTGATTACGTAAGCCGTTTATCCGTTCTTTACTAGTCGTTTTGCGAAATAACCTCGGGACAATATGGGGCCATTTGCCGTATTATACATCCTGTTTTCGTATTAATTAGGGTTATATAAAGTTATTAATAATCAAGGGCTTGGTTTATTTTTATCAATTATATTAATAACTTAAAGCCGCCTCCTAAGGGGAAGGTCAGGAGTTCGAATCTCTTTTGGGGCGCCACTTCTCTTTTGCCTACAACACTTATGACGAAACGAAAACATCGGCGTTTTTGCCTCGGAACAATTTGGGGGACACTCCCTGAGGGAGAAGGTCTTACTTTTTTGATCCTTAGAACAACTTCAGCACCATCACAAACTGTCGGCAGGACTTTTGACCGGTAGAACATCTGATCGATTCAATACATGGGTATAAATCATTGTCGTAGCAACGTCAGCATGTCCCAACAACTCTTGTACGGTGCGGATGTCGGAACCTGAATCAAGCAAATGCGTAGCGAAAGAATGGCGCAATGTATGACTGCTCACAGGTTTAAGAATACCCGCTCGTTTAGCGGCATTTCGGATCTCGCGTTGTAAACTCGTCTCATGGATATGGTGTCGTCGGATCTTACCGGAATCTCGATCTTTAGATACCCGCGAAGAACCAAATACATATTGCCAACCCCAAGACCTGGCGAGCGTTGGATTTTGCTTAATCAACGCATCCGGCATAAACACTTCGTCAAAACCCATTTCCACATCGGTGTCGAACATTGTCTTTCGAGCAATCAAGTGAGCTTTTAGATCGTCAATGCACGCATTCGGTAACGGCACTACCCTGTCTTTGTTGCCTTTACCGTTTCTGACCTCTATATGTCCATAGTCAAAATCGATATCTTTGATTCGTAAACGAACGCATTCCATCAACCGCATACCCGAACCATATATTAACAATGCCATCAGCGCGGGTTGTCCCTCTAATTGCTCCAGGAGCGCCCTGATTTGTCGAACAGACAGTACAACAGGCAATTTTTTGGGTCGTCTCGAGCGCGCTAACTCAATACTATTTAACCGTTGACCGAAAACCTGCTCAAACAAAAATACGACTGCACTGAGCGCTAATCGCTGAGTACTCGAGCTCACCTGCCTTACAAGCACCAGTTCATTTAAAAATACCTGCACGTCGGCTTCTTGTAGTTCGCGAGATGATTTTCCATTCGTACTAGACAGAAACCGCTTGGCCCAATACGCGTAGCTACGTTCGGTACTGATTGACATCTGGCGAGCCCGTATTGTATCAAGTAGTTCTTTGATGACACCGGGATAAAGATCGTCGATGAAAAGATCACGCTCTTTTTGTGATGTTTTGGATTTGTCCGCGACACCCTGGTCACTCTCCCGACTTAACGTGGGGTGTGTCGTGTCAATCCTGCTTGTCGCGTCACGCCAGTGTTGCCAATTGAACTCGGCTGCCCACTCGATCTTGGCGACATCTTGTAACAGTATTTCGATGGCATCGACT
>CAYQVT010000327.1:0-383 GCA_964420885.1 uncultured Gammaproteobacteria bacterium | reverse complement strand
GAACAAATCGCCAGTCTGGCGTGTTGTCACTGTCACTAATGTGAGAGAAAAAGGCCTGCAATTTGGATGCTGTGAGCTTGCTAAGACGCTCTCGTCCTGTATAACTTAGCAGTAGCTTGGCATGGTCAACGTAGTAGCGATGATAGGTTTGTGGGATTTCACGTGCGATCAGCGCACCGCGAAATTGATGCCAACCCGACTGCTCCTGACTAGACAAGTCGCTAGAAGACGTTGGTTTTAATGGATTTTTACTAGCACGCATAGGAAAAAGATGATCAATGAATATTGTTTCTGTATAATCACCTATTATCCACATTCTGTCTAATTAACTGTTAGCACATCCGACACTAAGAAATCGAACAGATCAAACGTATTTTTTTAAG
>CAYQVT010000326.1:0-3532 GCA_964420885.1 uncultured Gammaproteobacteria bacterium | reverse complement strand
TATCTTGTCGACAATAACGTTGATTTGACGCGAGCCAGAGCAGTAGGTCCACTGTATATCACGAGTATCCAAAGAAGCGAGATTCTTAATGTTCCAAACGAGGAGCGCCGAGAAGAACTGGTTACAGCGCTTGAGTTGTTAGCTCTGACCGTTATTCCTGTATCGCCGCCAGTTTGGCTTGATAGTATGCGCTGGGATGATGATGCTATATGGCGCGATGGCCCATCCGGATTGGAATCAGCGATCTATGGCAATGCTTCGAAAGCTGAAAGATGGCAGGATGCTGCTATTGGTGCAGTTGCACAAGAAAACGAGTCTGTACTTGTTACCTCAGATGGCCTTTTTAGGAAACGCGCAGAGCAGGTGGGTATTCAAACTATGCGGCCCGAGCAACTTTTTAGTTTCTAAAAGCTCACAAGCAAGATATCAGGCAGGCGAATTGGCGGTCAATACCATCACGCGCGCTGGTTATATTTTCGGACGCATGCCTAGCTTTTATTGCGTCTGTTGGGTTTACCTATGTTTGAGAAGTCTGCCACCAGTGCGAGCGGTTGGTCGGGGTGCTTTTTCTTTAGTGGCTCAATCGCTTTCACATTCTGGCGGTTGCTTGGCGTCATGCCGAACTTTGTTATCAGTTGCTTGACCGTTGCCAATTCATCGTTGGCAATCTTGTGAACGGGATTGACCGCTATAACGCCCAACGGCTGCGTTATTGTCGGGGCACCAAGGACAAATTCTGATACTTCTCATATCTGTACTGGCTGTTGGCAAGCAACACCATTGCAGGAACATCGGCAATCGTCATTACACCCATATCTGTTGCGATCTTTGCGAAGTGCTGGAAATGATCGGCCGCATCATCCAAGACACCGTCGGGCGTTTCTATTTCATCGGTGATCATTTCAGGATTTGGCTCATCACTCGGGCCTTCCCCTGGTCGCAATGTACCGCGCAGCTCTTTGATTTTCGTACGCACGCCATTACGGCCAGCTGGGTTTGGTGGAATCTCTTTTTTGTTCATGGGGCTTGTACCTTGGGTGCTGATCGATCGCGCAGAGTATTAACATCCCACTTCAATTGTAGCATCTGAATAAACAACAAGGATCTACGGAATTAACTGCGTAAAAATTTGAGTGCGTGCGGGGGTCTTCGTGGGCTCGCCCCTACAGAGATTTGATGCCCTTACCCCTTTCTGAACAGCCAAGAAGATCCCACACGAACACACTTAAGACATTATCTATCAAATGGTTACATGAGTGTGTGTTTCTGCACTCCGCAGACCATTCTGCTGATGAATACTCTGTCTTACCCAACACATATAGTGCAGTGACTATAATTAGCGTCTGTACAGGCGAGCTATCTTGACAATGCAAGTGAGTTAATTAACTGATATTTCGAGCATGAAACTAATATATTGAGCTACAAAAAATTGAAAACTAAATTGCCGCTTCATTGTTCGTCGTGTATCCAGATTATTGCCTTCACATACTATGGGAAGCTGTGACTCCATTTTTTCTTCAAAGCAAATTCAGTTGTTGTCGCACTTCTTTGTTTCCTTGGTCTTTCAAATTTAAAACAATCGAGTTGCTGCATTTTCCCTGAGTTTGTAAATACTCGCACATCATTGAACGAGAAAGGGCCAACAAAAGGGTTGGATGGTTTATGGGTGGCGTACTGTTTTCCTGCTGTAGCGCTACCCGCTACCAACAACAAATTTCTAAATTTTTCGTTTTGTCTAGTTCTCTGGTCAGCGTTTGCGAATAACGGTTGGTGAGTGTGTCCCGCTAGGACTATCGGAATATCATAGTCCGCTACTGATTGGCTGAATTCTCTACTATTCAATAACTTGAGCACATTGGGGACGCTAGTATGTGGGGAAAAATGTATTACCCATATTAATGCTGAATTTTTTAGCGCAGGGTCGTCTTTTATACGGCGGGTTTCAGCTATTAGAGCGTTAAGCCTATTTGCATAAACTTTTCCATTGCCCAACGAGCCAATAACCGGCAGTGTATCCGTGGATTTTGCTAGACTGAAATCAGCTAAACAAAATGTAAGAAATTCACTCTCTTTTGGATGCGTATATGTTTTCACGAATTCGCATCCACTCAAACTATGTGTGACCGCGAACTGGTTTGGATTGCCAAACTCCCAATTGTCGCCAAAAACTGACTCAAATTCCTTAGACCCACTTTTAGAGTTGCCTAGACCAAAAAAACGGTCGTGATTTCCTGGTAGAACGCAGACGGGAATTTCCTTTCTAACAATTGGATGATTCTTCAAAGCTGAGATGTGGACCGAAGATGACAATCTGGCAGCATTTGGTGAATCTCCAAGTAAAAGTTCACGAGCTGCTTTCAAGTTACTTTGATCTGCATTCTCAGACAAATCCCCCGATAGGACTATAAGGTCTAGTGAATTGGAATGTTTGTTGATGTATTTACCGATTTTTATTAGGGAAGAAATGTCCCAAGCACCAGAAAATGGGCATGTCGTTAAGTGCAAATCCGATATATGGAGGAAGCGAAATTCTGCCATTTGTTTTTATTGACCCAACAGCTTAGCATCCATTAGACACTTATTTGTCGGGTAATGATATTCGACTTTAGTTTAGTCCGGTGAATTGCGGATTGTATAGAAAATACGATATTAGCGTCGTTATTTTGACAGCACAGGGCCGGCGGTGGTAACTTGAATTTTTGGTCCTCTGGGCTATTGAATTGATTTGGAAGGTGGCTTAATGTGAACCGCTTCACAGAAGCGAACGCGGGAATTAAGCTCTCGTTGGGGCGGCTGTTTCCACTGCCGTTAACTGTGTAGTGTAATTCGGGTATGGAGTGATTCGAATTGAGTTTGAATATTCCAAAGAAATTTAGTGACGCTATTAGAGCCATTGCAGAATTAAGTAACGAGCAGGCTAAACAGATAGGCGACAAGCTCGTGGAGCTTGAGCTTACTCCACCAGGCTCTGTTGATATCTTGCTAAACCTCGTGAACAGTGACGCAGAATATCAGATAGACAGAGACGCTTTATCACTTCTACTTTCTCTTCATAGTGCTGTCTTGGAAACAGAAAATTTATCCGTTGACCGTCTTGCGAGTGACTTAGGTACTCGTGCCAAAGATGATCAAATTATTGAAGAGAGTAGTGTCGAAAACTTTGTTTCCAATTTACCTCATCTAATGAGGCACGATTCGTGTGTTCGTGTATTGGCGAAAGCACTGTTACTGTCCAACAAATATTCTAACCTTTTCGATAGCGCTGAGATCATTACAGATATGCGGCCGGTTTTTGTCCGGAAGGCTGGAGGCTCGCATCCTTCGATCATTAAGCACATCGTTAAGCTGAGTTATTGGCGTAATGAAAAGAAAGAAGACGTCTCTCTCGCATTTGATGTTTCAGAATTGCGCGAGCTCGTTGATCACATAGAAAAGTCATTGGTTCATCACGAGACTCTCTCTGGGAACGCAAGAGGGGGCACTAATTCCGTTATCGAGCTCGAGAGCTACTTTAAAATATGACTCACTTGAG
>CAYQVT010000325.1:0-3538 GCA_964420885.1 uncultured Gammaproteobacteria bacterium | reverse complement strand
AGTGGAAAAGTTAAAGAAGTTCGATTAACCAACCGCTTAACTGAATCACCTGCCCGCCTCGTGGCCGATGAAACCGACCCAGGTGCAAACCTAGAGCGCATCATGAAGGCAATGGGCCAAGATGCGCCCACGAGCATGCCAATATTGGAGCTTAACCCAGAACATGCCTTGGTTAAACAACTCGATATTGAAAGCGATGTTTTTGCCGACTGGGCGCAAGTTTTATTTGATCAAGCAGCGTTAAGCGAAGGCGCGCAGATTAAGGACCCCGCAAACTACGTAAAACTGGTGAACAAGTTATTGGTTGCCTAAATCAATTAATTGAAGCAAGTTCACTCAATAAAACGGTCGCAGACGCGGCCGTTTTATTTTCTCGAAATGAGCTAACTTAATCGTACAAACCGGTTGTTTTCCACATCTTTGCGAACATTCATGGCGTCGAACAACTCGCCATTCATTACAATGTAAACACCACTTTCAATCGCTTGAACTGCCGCCAAGGCCCCACCCACGTTGAACATCGCGTCACTGTCTTTAAATATGGCAGGCGCTAAGGCACCGGTCAGGACAACCGCTTTACCGCTTAAACCTGACAGTGACCTTGCCGTGTCGGGCATGGTGTCGGTACCGTGGGTGATTATTATTTTATTGGCCTCGCTTTTTTCAACCGCCGCGGCTATGGCCGCACGATCATCATCGGTCATCTCGAGGCTGTCCTTAGCCATCAAGGAAGTCACTTCAATGTCTAGGTTGACCGCAATTTGATTGAGCATTTTAGCGATCGCTGGCGAGCCTACTTCGTATTTGCTCTTGGCATCAAAATATATTTTGTCGATGGTGCCACCGACACAAAAAACATGGATTTTCATTGACTTGTAATCGACTATCTCTAATAAAGGTCTATGGTAACACGCACTCATCTATGACGCTGAACCAGCATTACTCAAAGGTCACAATACCAACATGAAATTTATTGCACTTTTACTGAGCATATCACTATTAACCTCCAGCAATGCTTATGCACAATCGACACAAGATACGGTTCCACCAGAAAGTGACAACACATCAAGGGAATTGATGACGCAAGCGAAGATGGCCAATATCATCAAAGAATTGGTTGACGAGACCCAGGGTCCAGACAACAATCTGAGCTTTGTTTATGATGGTGTGTCTATCTCGATGGTGTCTGACGATAACGCCAATAGAATGCGTTTGGTAACCCCCATCACCGCTGCTAGTGAAATGTCAGAGCAACAAGTTATCGCGACACTGGTGTCAAACTTTCATTTGGCACTAGATGCGAGGTACGCGATCGGAAATGGTGTATTGTTCTCAACCTATATTCATCCACTAGCCGAGTTAAGCAGAGACCAATTGATATCCGCTGTTCGTCAGGTTTCGACCTTAAGTAAAACGTTTGGCAGCAGTTACACCAGTGGTGAGCTTACCTTCGGCGTGCAAACTCCTGAAGAAGAACGAATCGAAATCTAGATCGTAGAAACATATACCGAGTTAATTGACTCACCACCCGAGTAAGGATTTGGGAAGGCCACTACATGTTCTTCTGTATTCTCGAACACAGAATTTAACAAGCGAGTAAAGTCCGAGTCTGGCCTTTCATTTGACCATAGGCCGAATACACCACCGTCAACGATTTTACGTTTCATCCTCAATAACGACTCGCGATTATAAAATTCACTATTGCCATGATTTAGCCAATGGCTAGGTGAGTGATCAATGTCTAAGAAAATACCATGAACTGGATTCGAGCCAAGAACCCCACTTTGGGTATCGGTTGCAATTGCAAAAAAGTCGCCTTGAACCAACTCACTCTTAGGGTTGGTCGCTAGTACATCACCAACCGGGAGCAAGCCTTGCTGATGCCAACGAATCACGGGCTCCATGATGTCTATGGTTCGTAAACGCCTTACATCAGGGTCATTCAGAGCTGTAACCGCTGTATAACCGAGTCCAAGACCACCGACGACTATGTCTAAGTCGCTGTGATGACCATTCTGTTTAAGCCGATGTAAAGCCAAAGTCGACAATTGTTCCTCTGCCTCTACAAACAGGCTGGACATCAAAAACTCATCGCCAAGCTTCACCTCATAAATAATAATATTATCCAGTCTAGGCTCGCTACGCTTACGTAGGCTTATTTCACCCAGCGGGGTTTTCTGATAATCCAATTCCTCAAAAATATGTTCCATAGTACATCTCAGCGTCAAATTGATCGGCACATTAGCAATAATGTTTCTATATCTCTAGCGTCATACATACGCTGTGTGGATCTTCGACATAATTGCCAAATGGGTCACACACGGTAAATCCTAAAGACTCATATAAGCCACGCGCTGGTATAAATACCGACATAGTACCGGTCTCCAAACTAAGACGCTTATAAGCTCGTCGCTTCGCCTCAATCAAAAGGTGATTAATTAGCGCACGGCCAACTCCCTTACCAACAAAGTTATCTGACACCTTCATCGATTTAACTTCGGCATGAGCACTATCAAGTTGTTTCAACGCCGTGCACCCAACCAAGCACCCGTCAATCGATGCACTCCAAAATGTTAAGTCGAGCGAATGCATAGAATCTACATCCAAGGCATGAACACTCTCCGGCGGCGAATGTTTTAGCATTTCTTGTCGATGATCCTGCAACAATCGAACAACGCCGCCGTCACTAAGGTCATCAACAGCAATATTTAGTCTGAGCAAGATGCTTTAGCGCCTTTCAATTCGCTACGATGCACTAAACACTTGTCCAAAGTCTTGTTCATCCTCTTGATCTTCTTGGTCTTCCTCAGGCTCGGCTTCAACCTCCAGTTCAAAGGACGCGTCCGACGTAAAGCCTTTCGCTTCTTTAAGCTTAAGACGTAAATTATTCGGTGAATCAGCATTTTTGATCGCTTCTTCTTCGCTAATTCGTTCTTCTTTATACAAACTCAACAAAGCCATGTCGAAGGTTTGCATACCGTAAGCTTCGGACAATTCCATCGCCTCTTTAATCTCAGTTACCTTGCCCGCTTTGATTAGGTCTTTCATACGTGGCGAGCCGGTAAGAATTTCAACCGCGGCTGCACGGCCACCGTCCACGCTGGGAATCAAACGTTGCGAGATAATCCCCTGAAGATTCAAAGAAATGTCGGTAAATAGTTGCTTATGCCGTTCTTCTGGAAAGAAGTTAATAATTCGGTCCAAGGCCTGATCGGCGTTGTTCGCGTGCAGCGTTGACAAGCAAAGGTGCCCAGTTTCAGCAAACGCTAACGCGTGCTCCATGGTCTCCCGGCTTCGAATCTCACCGATTAATATAACGTCAGGGGCTTGTCTTAAGGTGTTTTCTAAAGCATCTTGATAGCTATCTGTATCAACGCCAACTTCTCGTTGATTAACAATACTGAGTTTATGCGGATGAATAAACTCGATCGGGTCTTCGATTGTGATGATATGGCCAGCGTGAGTCTGGTTGCGATGATCTATCAACGCTGCCAACGATGTGGATTTGCCAGAGCCTGTACCGCCCACAAATATCATC
>CAYQVT010000324.1:0-3601 GCA_964420885.1 uncultured Gammaproteobacteria bacterium | reverse complement strand
GTTAAAGGAAATAATGACCGGTAAGAGAATAGCAAAGTGTGAAAAATAAATAGCGGATGCGCCTGTATGACCTCCAAGGTTCAATAAGACTTGCTCTAAATAGATCGATAAATTTAACGTTATTAATGAAAGAAAAAACCGAAAACCGAGCCCATATTCATTTTCAATCGATGAGGGATGCGTCTTAGCATCCTGATGAAACTTAACGAAAGGCAAAACTACGGCAATTGTGATCGAAATCGACACTACAAATATTAGAGGGTAATTTGCGCTCGATGAAAAAAAGAGAGAACCCGCTAAAATAACTAAAAAGATAACCTTCCATAGATTAGTGACGAGCTGTGCAGGCAGAAGTAAAAACTGTGATCGAAAAAAACCAAACAAAAGAGTCGCTAACGCGAGAGAGAAAATAGCTAGGGACGAAACTATTCCATCTGCTAGGAGTCCCAATAGAAACATTATAACCGAGTAAATGGAAACCAATAACACCAACTGAAATAAAGTTCTCTTTAAAATCTTCTCTGCATTATTGGGAAGTCTTACCATCACTTGATCCATTCCCAGCAGGCAAGCCGTCGCGCCTATCATTACAATAGATTTCAATGACGCCCATTGGGCAATAGACTCCAATGAGTCAAATCGAGCTACTAGAAAATCGACCAGAAAAAACGATAGCATCCCGCACAGATAAATTGCTATCAACAATATATTTTTTTTAAACAAATTAGCATCCACTTATTTAGCCGTAACAAAAACACGACCGAAAGTCCAAATTAGTCTTACCTCCACATACCCTTAGTATCAATAACGACCTTCCCATTGAGCCTTTCGGCGGAAACTGACCTAAAATCACTATGCTCGACTAAACCCAAAATAATATCCGCGTGCTGGATAGCATACTCAATATCAACTAATTTGGTATTCGAAAACTCATTGAAAGTTTCGGGTTTTAACTCAATATGAGGCTCTACTAACAACACATCTCCAATGTTTTCGCGAGCAATTCTCACGCTAATCTCTATAGCAGGGCTTTCCCTTAAGTCGTCGATATCCGCTTTGAACGCTAGGCCAAAACAGGCAATTACCGGCTTTCTTATAAGGTCCGCAGCTTGCTTAATTTTATCTACTACCCAATCAGGCTTGCCATCATTAACCAATCTGGCAGTCCTAATTAGGTTTGCTAGATTAGGTGTTCTACCAACGATAAACCAAGGATCAACTGCTATACAGTGACCGCCAACGCCGGGGCCTGGTTGCAATATGTCAACGCGTGGATGCCTATTCGCTAATTCGATTAATTCCCAAACGTCAATTTCAAGTTCATTGCAAATTAACGATAACTCATTCGCAAACGCAATATTGACATCACGAAAACTGTTCTCAGTCAACTTGGCCATTTCTGCGGTTCGCGCATTTGTGATAACACATTCACCGTCAACAAATGTTTTATACAGTGAAGTGGCCACCGAAGAACAAGCGCTAGATATTCCGCCAATCACACGATCATTTTCAACGAGTTCTCGCATTACCTGGCCAGGCAATACTCGTTCTGGACAGTGTGCAACACGAATGTCAGACTCATCTCCGTCAGTATCTGGAAAACTCAAATCACCACGCTCTCCAGCCATCCAGCGAGTCATTTTCTCAGTAGCACCAACTGGTGACGTCGACTCAAGTATCACCAAGTCACCTTTTTTGAGCACTCTGGCAACTGCTTTAGCAGCAGACTCAATATACTTTAAGTCAGGCTCATGATCACCTTTGAATGGTGTTGGCACTGCTATCAAAAATGCATCTGCCGGCTCTGGTTTTATCGTAGCTTTTAGGTAACCACCTTCAACCGCCTGCTTTACTACTTGCTGCAAGCCTGGTTCAACGATATGAATATCGCCGTTGTTAACAATATCAACTGTATGTTGATCAACATCAACACCAATAACATTTACGTTACGTGATGCAAACATTGCCGCGGTAGGTAAGCCGATATAGCCTAAACCGATAACTGAAATAGTTTCAAAACTCATCTTAATTTATTTTCTGTATTTATTTTAAAACTTCATCAACGATGCGAGAAACGGCCCTACCATCCCCGTAAGGATTTTGGGCCGTCTGCATTCTTGAATAAAGTTCTTTGTTATTTAATAACTCGTTCATTTCTTTAACGATAACAGCCTTTTCGGTTCCCACAAGCTTGACAGTGCCAGCATCAACAGCCTCTGGGCGCTCGGTTGTATCTCGCATTACTAAAACGGGCTTTCCAAGTGATGGTGCCTCTTCTTGAACGCCACCCGAATCGGTCAAAATAATATCGCAACGAATCATTAGGTACACAAAAGGCAGGTAATCTTGAGGCGAAATTAAGTGCACATTGGCAATATCACTTAAATGGCGGTTTACTGGCTCTTGCACATTAGGATTAAGGTGCACAGGGTAGAGAACTTCCACATCGGGATTCTGCACCGCAATTTGCTTAAGAGCTGCGCATATATCTTCAAACCCTTGGCCGAAGTTTTCTCGACGATGACCGGTAACTAGCACCAGTTTTTTAGAGGGGTCTAAAAATTCGAACTTCTTATCGAACTCCTTAGTTAGATCGCCTGACTGCTCGAGCTTGTTCTTAACCCAAAACAAACTGTCAATTACTGTATTTCCGGTAACAACAATAGAATCGTCACTAACATTTTCTTTAATTAAGTTGAATCGCGAAGACTCTGTCGGCGCGAAATGATACTTAGTAATTGCGGAGGTCAGCTTTCGGTTTGCTTCCTCTGGCCAAGGCGAGTAGATATCACCCGTTCGAAGCCCAGCCTCAACATGGCCCACCGGTATCTGTTGATAAAACGCGGCAAGCGCTGCCGAAAAAGTGGTAGTGGTATCACCATGAACTAACACTAGTTCAGGCTTATAATCGACCAATACTTCTTTTAAACCCGATAAAATTGCACTGCTGATAGTGAATAAATCCTGATTAGGTTTCATTATGTTGAGATCAAACTCTGGCGTAACCTCAAATAAATCTAGCACCTGATCGAGCATTTCTCGATGTTGAGCAGTAACGCACACTTTACATTCGACGCCAGCACGCGAGTTAAACTCATGCACCAATGGAATCATTTTTATCGCTTCTGGCCGTGTGCCGAATACAATCAATATTTTCATTATAAAATCACAATTGAGGTTTAGCTAAAAACGTTCGATGTACACGAATTTTAAGCCTTTATCATTCGACCAGTTTTCAAATCCGACTTCGTTAACTCCGTCACAGCATTCACTTAACCAAAGTTCAGATACTGTGTATCGGCTCAACAATGAATCTCTGTCTCGCCATGAGCCCAGCACTTTTAGGCCATTAATATGCCTGCCACGCAGGTCTGGGTCTTCATCCAAAAACCCTACTATATTGACGTTGGAAAAACCTTGGTCAAGAAATTTAGCAAGCGCGCTACCACGTTGTCCTGCCCCGTAGATTAGTACATTACGTACTTCTAAATCGGGTTGAGGGTTCGAACGAAGCCAAAGTTCACGCCTCCACAATCTCGGTAAAACTAGCAAAGCCAGGAATAAAATTAGGCCTAGGATAGCAATGCCAATTGAGAGATTT
>CAYQVT010000323.1:0-3603 GCA_964420885.1 uncultured Gammaproteobacteria bacterium | reverse complement strand
TTTAAGATTGATCGATTTTCTGAAATTTAAGGCTTGTGTTAGAGGGATTTTTACCGATTAGCCTATGTTGACTAAGCTCGTGTCATGTATAAATAAGCCTAGCTGTCAGACCAAAAAATCGTTCTAATACCGATATCTTCGATTTTTCATACTAATCAATGAATTTTAGTCAGCAATCAGTTTTGTCTGGCCTTGGCTTAGTGTTAGAATCCTGCCCCTAATTGTGTCGTGGCCATTTTAGCGTCCTCGATAGAACCAGAATAATCTACTATTTATATACGAGTTACACATGCAAGCGTCTGTTGAAAAAACCAGTGCCATAGGCCGTAAACTGAGTGTGGTCGTGGCGGCCGATAAAATTGAGAATGCGATTCAAGGCCGTTTAAAGCAGCTGTCTAAACGCGTAAAAATTCAAGGCTTCCGCCCTGGTAAAGTTCCAATGAAAATTGTCGAACGACAATATCGTGGTACCGCAACAAATGATGTATTGGGCGAGTTGATTCAATCAAGCTTGCAAGAAGCGCTCGAAGGCCAAGAAGTAGTGCCTGCGGTGCAGCCAGATATTATGCCTGATGCGCCTGTTGAAAAGGGAAAGGACTTTGCATACACCGCGACGTTTGATGTTTACCCCGAGTTCGAAAAATTGAACTTAGAAGGAGTCAAAATTTCTAAACCTGAAAGTGAAGTGACCGACGCTGATATCGATAAGGTAATCGATAATATGCGTAAACAACAACTTACTTGGACCGAGCGCAAGCGAAAATCTAAGAAAGGCGACCGCGTATTGATTGATTTTGTCGGCACCATTGATGGTGAAGAGTTCGATGGTGGCAGTGCTCAAGATCACCCAATGATTTTGGGTGAAGGTCAAATGCTTCCCGACTTCGAGAAAGGCGTCAAAGGCATGAAAGCGGGCGAATCAAAAGAGATAGACGTTGTGTTTCCTGACGACTACAACGAAGAACTGGGTGGCAAGACGGCCTTGTTCGCGATTGACGCCAAAACAGTGTCGGAACCAGTTTTACCTGCCATAGATGAGGAATTTATCAATAATTTCGGCATTGAGAGTGGTGAGGAGGCCGATTTACGCACCGAGGTAAAAACCAATCTTGAAACCAATCTGGAGAGTCAATTAAGTTCGACACTTCGTCAACGCGCATTCGATGCCTTGTTAGAGCAGAACGAATCGGAAATGCCGTTAAAAATGGTTCAGGAAGAAGCTGGTCGCATGGTGCAAGAACAAAAAAACCAGATGCTACAGCAAGGCATAGATGCGAAGATGTTGGAGAATTTCCCAGACCCAGAGTTTGAAGTATTAAAGCCACAAGCCGAGAAGCGCGTTGCTTTAGGGCTGTTAATGATGGAAGTTATTCGTAAAGAAGAGATTAAGCCTGACCCTGATCGCGTCAACGACCGTATCGAGAAAATGGCGTCTTCGTATGAAGATCCGTCGCAGTTTGTTGAATACTACAAGACTAATCAAGAAGCGCTTGCGCAAGTACAGTCCATCGTTTTAGAAGAGCAAGTGGTTGATTTTCTGTTGGAAAAGGCCGATGTCGAAATCGAGAATGTTGAAGCAGCTACCTTGTTGAATATGCAATAAGTGATGTATTCATAGTCGTGTCTTGTATTTAGTCGAAAGACCTCTACATTTTATATTCAACAAGACACGTTATACTCACCTATACATTAATAAGAGCTTCCTTAACGCAATGACAAACTATTCGAATTCCATGATTCAATCTCCCTACGGCGACCGTTTAGACCGTTTTTCTTCAACAGTGAGTAGCCCTGAGGCCGCTGGTGGTTTGGTGCCAATGGTGGTAGAGAATTCCGGTCGAGGAGAGCGTGCCTACGATATTTATTCGCGCCTTTTAAAAGAACGCGTGATTTTTTTGGTTGGTCAAGTTGAAGATTACATGGCGAACTTAATCGTCGCACAGCTTTTGTTTCTTGAATCCGAAAATCCCGATAAGGACATTAGCTTGTACATCAATAGTCCCGGTGGGTCAGTTACGGCGGGTATGGCAATATATGACACCATGCAATTCATAAAGCCCAAAGTTAACACTGTTTGTATTGGACAAGCCGCTAGTATGGGCGCTTTACTCTTGACAGCGGGGGCAAACGGAAGTCGTTTCGCCCTCCCGCACGCGAGAATCATGATTCATCAGCCCTTGGGTGGTTATCAAGGGCAAGCAACCGACATCGATATTCATGCTAAGGAAATTTTGCGTATTAAGGCGGAATTGAACGAAATTCTAGCGAAACACAGCGGGCAAAAACTTAAGACTATAGCCAAAGATACCGAACGCGATAACTTTATGAGCGCTGAAGAAGCAAAAGAATACGGTTTGATCGACGATGTTATTGCGCAACGTCCGGACTAAGCTTTTGGCCAGGAGTAGAGCGCTATAACGCAAGAAAAAGGCCGCCCACGCGGTCTTTTTTATGACACTAATCCTAAATACCGGTGCTTATTCAATGAAAAACATTTTACTAGTAACACTATTGGTTCTAGCGTTTAGTGCGCAGTTGGTAAACGCGAGTGATGACCCTGTTTACATTGATGTGAGAACATGGATTGAATATAAGGTGAACCATATTGAAGGCGATACCCGCATTCATGTGTCGGATATCGTAGATGGTGTAAATGAGCAATTTCCTGACAAAAACACACCTATAAAACTTTATTGTGAACGTGGCGTGCGTGCTCAAACCGCGTTGGAAAAATTGAAAGCGGCGGGTTACTTATACGTAGAAAACTTAGGCGGAATCGATGAGGTACGCCAGGCAAGATTTGAAGGTCACACTGACGATTAATCCGACTTTGGTGAAAGCTTGAATTTTTGATTAGCGTAATTATCTAAGTTAAATATTGAAAAAGTAATCGAAAATAGGGTTTGCTCGCTTTAATAAGCCCGTATTATCGTTTTGATGTGATCTTTAGTTAGGTTACAATTTGACAGCGAAACGCCTGATAGTGGCGTTAATTGAATGTTAGGCCGCCCGTACGGCCGTTTTAGGTGCATGTATGAGTGATGACAATAAAAGTAACGATGACAACAAGCTACTTTATTGCTCTTTTTGTGGTAAAAGCCAACACGAGGTTCGTAAGTTAATTGCGGGGCCTTCGGTATTCATCTGTGATGAATGCGTTGATCTTTGCGAGGACATTATTCGCGAAGAAGCGGTGGACGATGTTTCTAAGGCAGAAGAACAAGAACGTTACCCAACGCCAGCTGAAATTCATGCCGGTTTAAATGACTACGTTATTTCTCAAGAGGACGCCAAGAAAGTAATGTCAGTGGCGGTCTACAATCATTATAAGCGTATACGTGGCCAAGACGATAAAGACGAAGCCGATATCGCGAAAAGCAATATTTTGTTAATCGGTCCTACTGGCTCAGGTAAAACCCTATTGGCTGAAACCTTAGCCAAACAATTGAACGTACCATTTACGATCGCCGATGCCACTACCTTGACCGAGGCGGGCTATGTTGGCGAAGACGTAGAAAATATCATTCAAAAATTATTGCAGAAATGCGACTACGATGTAGAAAAGGCTCAGATGGGTATTGTCTACATCGACGAAATCGATAA
>CAYQVT010000322.1:0-3637 GCA_964420885.1 uncultured Gammaproteobacteria bacterium | reverse complement strand
TCCCAAGACAGCAATCGTCGCCAAAACCCAAACCTCCTGCCGTGGAATAAAGCCGACAATTCGAGACTCGAGATACACACCCAGAATCCAGGTAAAAAGCAAACCAAACACCACAACCGCTCCGATCGAATTCTCGGCTGACGGCCAAACAGATATTGCGACCACTCCAAATAAAACGATCACCAACAAGTGTAACCAAAGCGGCGCTTGCAAAAGTTGTTCAAACCGTGTGCTTAAGATAGCGCGATAGGTGAGCAATGTGACCAAAGCGATACTCAAGCCAGCAAGAATATCCTCGAGGTCATGTATGCCTAAATATAGTCGAGAAAAGCAAATACCCAACACTATTATACCTGCCATGATCCAAGCCCAAGTTTTTCGAATTTCATAGGCTAACCAGAACCACAAGACGGCAGATACTTGAGCGTGGCCGGACGGCATTCCGAATGAATTCCCAACCTCACCATCAAGTCGAAATACTAAATCTGGTCTTGGATTCTCCCACAAATCTTTTAGAAACGCGTTTAGCACTGTCGAAATAAGCACAATCACCGTAACTCTGGTAAAAGCGGTTTTACTCCACAACCAAAATCCAAGAGGCAGCATCAACATCATAAAAGTGGGATAGCCAAGCCATGTCAGAAATTCGAATATGGGTGTCAAAAAATCACTTCGTAATGGCACAACCCAGCTGATGTCGTGCATAAGTTCGTTCATGGTTACTCTGAAGTTAAGATATTCTTCGCACTGATCATAACTCAAATGACCACCATTGATTAGTCCAAGCGAACAATACTTATTTTAGCTAACCGGGAATTCCAGACCGGACAAATAATCTTCTGCCAACTCTGATTGATGGTTTAAAATCAATGTCATTTCAACCTGTGTATGCATATCGTCATAATCCATTATGCCTGTTTTAAGCGTATCTTCGGCAAGCCTCTGAGCGATTTTTGAACACAAATCTTGAATCAAACATTGAGTGTTTTGATCAAGTGTACGCCCGGTATTTTGCATTGATCGTGCTAGGCGATCAGCAATCATATCGATATCGAATTTTGCGAGTTCCCCATCCGCTTGTCTAACGTCAAAGGTGTGCGTTGAAGGTATGGCTTGGTTCTTTAAAAGTCTTGCCGTCGGCGCAGGAGACTTTGAGCTATCGTAATTCATGATGCCTCATTTTGAATAGTAGCGACTATGAAAACGTCTCGCATCCACTTAAATGAGAATATGTAATACCTTAATCAAACCGTATTCCAATAACGATTTGGCAGGAGGGTTGGATAGTCTCAAATACCTTGGCGCGAGGCGTCACTAAACTCTAAAGGCGATCGGACTGAAACCAACAAAAACATAATTTTCAAAATCGGTTAACACCGTTGCGCGACAGTGCCGGAGTTTCACCAGCTTTCCCTTAAGAGCGCTAACACTATATCTTGGCAATAAAAAAACACTAGCGCACTTACGACCGGTTTTTGCCAAATAGCAAGATATTAATAATGATCGTGGGAAAACCAATTCTTAGTTGTGATAGATTCTCACGGTGAAACAAAAATCATTCAATCCATTTGAGAAAGAGCACCGGCTGCGTGAAGAATCAAGTAGTTGGGTTACTTCGAATGCTGTCGATGCCGCCGAAGGCGATATTCCAATACTCGATCTTAGCGACTATCTTTCATCGGGATCAGAGGAATCGCTTAACACAATTTCCCGTGAGCTTCGTATTGCCTGCGAAGAGGTCGGTTTCTTCTCAATCATTGGACATCAAATATCCAAAAAGCTGATACAAGATACTTTTAATGCGGTACGAGAGTTTCACGCTTTGCCGCTAAACATTAAACAAAAAGCCTTAATGGATAAGCCGGATTGGCCAATCGGTGGTGTTGGCTATCTACCAATTAACAACAAAAAACTGCCAGCCAGAAGCACGGGGAATTTAAACGAGGCGTTCTTGATAAAATGCGATCATCAAATCGGATTTGAGGACAATCAATGGTTAGATGAGGACGATCTCCCTGGGTTCAAACAAACCGTAACTAATTATGCCCAAGGATTAGAATCTCTGGGCAAGCGCTTATTACCGATTTTCGCTAAAGCGTTGGACATGCCAATTAATTTTTTTGACCGCGCGTTCGAATCACCGATGTACCGCCTACGAATGACCCATTACCCAGCAATAAGCGAAGAAGATGGAAACGGGTTTGGTATTGCCCCTCATGTAGACACAACCTTCTGCACACTGCTAGCCCAAGATCAACCGGGTTTAACCATTTACAGTGAGCGCAAACATCAATGGATTAATGCACCATTGATCGAAAACGGTTTTATCGTTAATACGGGCGAGCTATTGAAACTTTGGACCAACGACCGTTTTTTAAGCACAAAACACTTTGCCAATAATAATGCCAGTGGCTGCTCTCGTTATTCGATACCATTTTTTCTAAACGCCAACACCGATTATGTGATGTCTTGCATCCCTAGTTGTTGCAGCACAGAACGGCCAGCAAAGTACCCCGCGATATCTTATTCCCAAAGCCAGGCCGTGGCTCAAGGTGAGTAAACCAACATTCCTCTGAGCAAGAATATATATGGGCCATGATAAACACCTAGCAATTTGTTCTAGCGAATAATAGTATTGCAAGGAGCCTTTACATTGATATTTTCGGTGCTGGCAAATAATTAATCGGAGTCCTGATGAATTCAGAGAAGAAAAAACTTGTTATCGTCGGTGGTGGCTTTGCTGGACTAACCTTGGCAAAGAAATTAGAAAAGACAATGCCCAAAGATTGGGATATCTACTTACTTAGTAAGACAAATTTCATTACCTATAATCCGTTATTGCCCGAAGTTATTGGTGCATCAATCTTACCAGGACACGTGCAAGCGCCAGTTAGATTGGTTCTTAAACGTACGCGTATCCGCATGGTGACGGTCGACAAAATCGACTACAAGGAAAACACGGTTTACTACCACAACGACCGCGAATCGAGCTTGGTATTTGACCAAATCGTGTTGGCTGCAGGCGTACAAGCGAATACTCACATGATCCCGGGGCTGCACGAGCATACGCTGCCACTCAAAACCGTTGGTGATGCGCTCAGAATCCGTAATCAGGTCATCGATCGATTGGAACAAGCGACCATTCACCCTGATGCAAAAAGGCGTGCGGAACTTACCACCTTTGTGGTCCTTGGTGGTGGCTTTAGTGGCGTTGAAACCGCCGGTGAATTGGAAGATTTTTTGCGATCAGCACAACGTTTTTATAAAAATGTTGACTTAGAAAACTGCAAAATAATTGTGGTACATGGGACCGATAGATTATTGCCGGAACTGAGCCCGAGACTTAGTGCCGTTACGCTCAAGAACTTTAAAAAACGCGATATCGATGTTCGATTAATGGAACGGGCGGCGTTGATTGAAAAAGAAAAAGTAACGCTCAAAAGTGGAGAGGTAATCGAAGGGGCAACCATCATCTGCACGATTGGCACCGTGCCACACGCCTTCGTTGAAAACGACGATCTTCCAACGGAACGAGGCAAGGTTGTCACTCAGGATGATATGTCGGTAAAAGAAGCGCCTGGTGTATGGGCAATGGGTGATTGTGCGTTGGTTCCAAACGCGCGTGACGGCAAATATA
>CAYQVT010000321.1:0-3693 GCA_964420885.1 uncultured Gammaproteobacteria bacterium | reverse complement strand
ATGGCGACACCGAAGACCGAAAGAACCATCGCTAGCATTGTCTTGTTCAATCTTGTCGTACTTGAGAACTGCTCAATCAGACCGCAACCATTTGCTCGTAAGCGGTACGCAAAACATCCGTATTGCTGCCGGGTATATGCGCATTTTGGCTAATATGGCGGCGCCACAGCCGCGAACGCGGCTCACCGTGATATAGACCAACAACATGCTTCGACAAGTGATTTAATCGACTGCCATTATTCAAACGCTGGTCGGCGTACAGAATATACTCGGCTAACACTTCATCACGCGTTCTCGGAGGCTCTTTATCACCGTAGAACACCTGATCAACCTGCGCCAAAATATAGGGGTTTGAATAGGCTTCACGGCCCATCATTACGCCGTCAACATGCTCAAGGTGAGCATGGCAAGCGTCAATCGTATTGATACCACCGTTTATGATAATTTCCAACTCGGGAAACGCTCTCTTTAATTCGTAGACTAGTGGGTAATCTAACGGTGGAACATCACGGTTCTCTTTCGGGCTCAGGCCTTTCAACCAGGCTTTACGAGCATGTACCAAAAATGTCTCGCACCCCGCATTTGCACTGGCTTCAACTAAGGCCCACAAAGCGTCGCGAGGCTCTTGCTCATCTACGCCTATTCGACACTTGATGGTAACCGGAATATCAACCGAGGCACTCATTTGCTTAACATTTTGTGCAACCAAATCAGGCGATTGCATCAAACAAGCCCCAAAGCTCCCTGATTGCACCCTGTCACTCGGGCAGCCCACGTTGATATTAACTTCATCGTAGCCCCATTTTTGCACTAATTCAGCGCTTCTTGTCATTGCGTCCGGTTCACTTCCGCCAAGTTGTAGGGCAACGGGATGCTCTGCTGGATGAAAATCTAAAAAACGTGCGGTGTCTCCATGAATCAATGCGCCGGTTGTAATCATCTCGGTGTATAAAACCGTATGCTTTGAAATTAAGCGGGCAAGATAACGCTCATGTCGATCAGTGCAATCAAGCATAGGAGCGACGCAAAAGCGACGAGGAAATTTCACAGAACTATTCACCCGCGCGATTTTACGCTGATCAACAAAATAGTTGAAGAGCGATTAGGCCGCTTTCGGCGAACACTCATGTCATCCAAGATTGCAAACTTGTAGACCAAAACTAGCTCTATAGCACTGAATTGGCGATTAGATTCACTCAATAACCTTAAGACTCACTGAAGGAATAACCCCGCTATAGGATAGTGGATGAACGTTTCACGACCGTACAGAAAATTTGGTTTTACAAAACGCGGGAAAAAAAATGCCGCTCATAAGCGGCATTTTGTCGAATTAAGAACGCTCTATAGAGAAGCCTTAATCGCATCAACACTATCCTTAGCGTCGCCAAATAACATGCGTGTATTCTCTTTAAAGAACAATGGATTCTCGACCCCTGCGTAACCCGTTGCCATTGAACGCTTGGAAACGATAACGGTTTTAGCATTCCAAACTTCCAGTACTGGCATTCCAGCGATTGGACTATTAGGATTCTCCAACGCGGCTGGGTTTACGATATCGTTGGCTCCAATCACCACTACCACGTCGACTTCACCTAAGTCATCGTTAATCTCATCCATTTCCAGAACGATGTCATAAGGCACGTTTGCTTCCGCCAACAGGACATTCATGTGGCCAGGCATACGGCCAGCGACAGGGTGAATCGCGAACTGAACATCAACACCTTTTTCTCGCAATTGTTTGGTCAAATCAGACACCGCATGTTGAGCATTGGCTACCGCCATACCATAGCCGGGTACGATAACAACTTTATCGGCATCGCCCATAAGTTGGGCCACTTCATCGGCTTGAATCGCGATGGCTTCTCCTTGTTCACCATCTTCCTCACCACCATCTGAAGCGGTGCCAAAACCACCCATAATGACGCTGACGAAGTTTCGATTCATTGCTCGGCACATGATGTAACTGAGAATCGCGCCTGAACTACCCACTAGGGCGCCCACGACAATCAACAAATCGTTGCTCAACATAAATCCAGTGGCGGCGGCGGCCCAACCAGAATAAGAATTGAGCATTGAGATAACCACCGGCATATCAGCGCCGCCGATCGCCATTACCATGTGAACACCGAAGGCAAAAGCAATCAAGGTCATTAGGATTAATGGAAAGGTACCTTCACTATGATCAGCGCCTAAAAACCAAGAACCGATGAGGAACCACAGTACAACCATGCCAATATTCAATTGGTGACGCATTGGCAACATCAACGGTTTACTGCCAATTTTGCCATTGAGCTTGCCGAACGCAACAACCGAGCCAGTAAAAGTGACAGCACCGATTAAGATACCTAAATACACTTCAACATTATGGATGGTCGCGGCCGCTCCCTGAAGTCCGGGTACAGGATCGAAGTAACTGGCAAAGCCAACTAATACAGCGGCCATACCAACAAAGCTGTGCAGGATGGCAATGAGTTCTGGCATTTGCGTCATTTCGACCTTTGCAGCGAGACGCGCACCTATTGTTCCGCCAATTACCGCAGCAAGAATAAGCCAGCCATAGCTGTCAACACTCTCGTTCATAATGGTTGCAAAAACGGCAATCGCCATGCCGATAATGCCGTACCAGTTACCACGTTTAGATGACTCTTGGTTACTCAAACCCGCTAGGCTTAAGATGAAGAGAATAGCAGCGGCTATATACGCCGCAGAAATAGTTCCCATAGACATAATTTCTCTCCTCTATTTGCTGAACATTTTCAGCATGCGCTGAGTAACTAAAAAACCGCCAGCAATATTGATCGATGCGATCAATATTGCAATAAAGGCGAGAAACTGAACTGCCCCAGAGTCTGAGGATATCTGCAGTATCGCCCCGACCACGATGATCCCAGAAATGGCATTGGTAACACTCATTAAAGGAGTATGCAAGGAAGCTGTTACACTCCATATAACTTGGTAACCAACGAAGCAGGCTAATACAAACACGGTAAAGTGGCTCATGAACTCTGGCGGAGCAACCGATCCAACACTAAGTAGCGCGAGCAAGGCGACTCCCATCGCACCAAATGTCATTTTCGCTTTCGTAGCAGTACTCATCTCGGGCGCTGGTTCTGGCATTTTAGGCGCTTCTTTCGGCTTGGCTGGCGCAGCGGATAATTTCGGAGCTGGTGCTGGCCAAGTGACGGAACCTTCGTGTACCGCAGTCGCGCCACGAATCACTTCGTCTTCCATATTGATGTTAATTACGCCGTCTTTTTCAGGCGTTAAATCGGACAACATATGACGTAAGTTTGTTGAGTACAATTGCGACGATTGAGTTGCCAAACGACTTGGTAAATCGGTATAACCGATAATTTTGACTCCTTTATGCGTAACAACTTTATCGGCTTTCGATAGCTTGCAATTACCCCCTTGCTCGGCGGCCAAATCAACAATCACGCTTCCCGACTTCATGCTTTCAACCATGTCGGTAGTGATTAATTCAGGTGCGGGGCGTCCAGGAATCAAGGCAGTCGTAACAATGATGTCAATTTCTTTACATTGCTCTCGAAACATTGCCATTTCAGCGTCGATAAACTCCTTACTCATGGTTTTAGCGTAGCCGCCCTCACCTGAGCCGTCTTCTTCGAATTCTAATTCTAGAAATTCGGCTCCTAAGCTCTCTACCTGCTCCTTCGCTTCTAAGCGGGTATC
>CAYQVT010000320.1:996-3731 GCA_964420885.1 uncultured Gammaproteobacteria bacterium | reverse complement strand
ATTAAGCTGGCCGATACAGCCTGCTTTGTCCGCCACACCGCCAGCAAGTGCCTAGCGCAGGTTTTCAGGTATCCCGCAAACCGGTATGGGTAGCATTTTATGTTGGTTGGCGTTGTGAAAGCTTCTATAGGTTGCTAAGGCGTGTTGTTGCTCGTCGCTTAATGTATCTTCATCACCGTTCTGGGCAATAAAGTGCATGGCCCACTCTAGCGCATCGTAACTCACGCCTATCTGCCCTTCATCCGTTCTACCATCATCCCATAGGCCATCTGTCGGGGCGGCATCCTGAATGTCCTGCAATACATCAAGGTGCTTACAAAGCGCATACACTTCTGACTTCATTAAGTCGGCAATCGGCGATAAATCTACCCCACCATCACCGTACTTGGTATAGAAACCAACACCAAAATCTTCGACCTTGTTGCCGGTACCGGCGACCAGTTTTTTAAGGTTTCCAGCATAAGTATATAGCGTTGTCATGCGCAGGCGCGCTCTGGTGTTAGCCATGGTGAGCGGGTCTTGAATATCTGCCGGGAAGGTATCTTCCATGCTTTTGAAGACGGGCGTTAATTCAAGGGTTGCAGTTTCGACGTTATCGAAATTTTGCGTCAACCATTCCAATTGACGTTGCGATAATGAATGTAGTGATTCCGCCTGATAAATTGGCATGGATATAGCCGTCACACTGGCGCCCGTTCGTGCGCACAAGGTTGATGTTAGCGCTGAATCGATACCCCCAGATACGCCCACCACAAACCCATTCTGCTTAGAATTATCCAAATAGTCTGAAAGCCAACCAACGATATGATCAATTACTTTTTGCGCTTGCATGTTGTTCCTGAGAATCACTTTATTACTACTAATAATAGCAAATACTCGCTTGGCTGGGTATTTCTCACGATCCACATACAATCCCCACAGTAACTTCATACAGGCCTGCGAAGATCCTAAGCTCTGAAAACATTAGGTATTTTTCTATGAGCGCAAAAGCAAGATACGTCGATTCATTTCGTAACAAAGTTATACAAATGGTTATCCATCAAGGGCAAGAACTAAACAACGTGGCACGCCAATTTGGCATCCCCAACACCCTGCTCAGCAGTTGGATCGATGATCTTCCGCAAAATATCGAAAGTGGCGACCGGACAGCAACACGGCTGCGGAAAATACAACGAGAAAACTGGGAATTGAAACGCCAGAACGACTTACTGAAAAAAGTCATCGACCACCTTAACCAGTTATACACCACACGCTAACGAGGGTAACTATTATGCATAGCCTAAAAAAACCGGGTCTACTATTGATCCTGATGTTATTTCTTTTAATTCCGCTAATTATGATCGGCAATGCTATTTCAGATCGAATCAGCTATAAACATGAAGCGCGAGCAAGCATCGCCAATTCATGGGCCGACAGGCAATTTGTACGCGATCCAGTTCTGGTCATTGAGTACCAAGTTAGCGGCGTTACTGTTAACGATGACAAAACCACCAGCAACTGGAGCTATGAAAAAGTCGCCGTATTCAAAGCCGCTCAAGCAGACTTCAATAACACCTTGGAAGTAGAACAACGACAACGGGGCATCTATAGCATTCCGGTCTATACCTCACGCGTCTCGGTAGATTCCGAGTTTGAAATTGGCGAATTTTTTACCGAACTACAAACTAAGAACCAATTCAAATTCATCAATGCATATTTCGTTACTACGCTTACTGACCCAATCGGCCTAGAACATAATTCAATCACTAGTATTATCAATGAAACCACCACTGACACAGAGCCAGGTACTCGAGCGCTGTTAAACCGCCAAGGTTTTCATAGTGAGGTTACGCTGGAACAGTTGAACCTTGATACACCGCTAAAGCTAAATACCAGCTTTACTTTACGCGGCACAGATCTTTTTCGAGTTACTCCTAACGCTTTAAATGCGACGGTAAACATCAATTCTGGTTGGCCTCATCCCAGCTTCGTTGGCGACATACTGCCGTTAAATCGAGAGGTCTTAGATAGTGGCTTTAACGCTAATTGGGAAGTCACAGCCTATAACCGGAGTGTCTCCTCTGAACCGCAAATTTTTTACCGCAACAATGATGGCTATACCGATTCTAATTTCACCTTCGGGGTTAAGTTGTTCGAACCAGTAGACGAATATTCTTTGGTCAACAGAGCGACCAAATATGGCTTGTTAATGATTATCTTGGTATTCGCGGGCTTTTATTTATTTGAACTACTAAAAGGCTTGCAAGTACACCCGGTGCAATACAGTTTAATTGGCCTAGCCTTAGCGATATTCTTTTTAATGTTACTGTCGCTATCAGAACACCTTGGGTTTTCACCGGCGTACTTAATCGCCTCGCTTTCCTCAAGTGGCCTAATTAGTTTTTACATGCGACCCTTTACGTCAGTTAAGGGTTCCGCATTTTTGATGGGCTTACTGCTAACCACTTATCTGGTTTGCTATTTGATTTTGTTTATTGAGGACCATGCCCTACTATTTGGGTCAATACTCATCTTCGCCGGCCTGAGCGCGGTGATGTTATTCACTAGGAAAATTGATTGGTACAAGTTTGACGCCGAAGCAAAACTAACCAGCATCGCGCGTAAGAGCGGTAGTCTTTCCAGCGATAATCTGGAACAACCAGCCTAGAGCGAGCTAAACAGAGACTCCTAACCCGGCACCACAGATGAGTGCTGATGTAACAACGGCGCCGCTTTTCCTGTATCAATGATGCAGG
>CAYQVT010000320.1:0-986 GCA_964420885.1 uncultured Gammaproteobacteria bacterium | reverse complement strand
CTTCTACTTCTTGGACAACCCCATCCCGCTCTATTTGCCAATCGTATAAGCCGCTAATCAAGGTGCAGTGATTTGATATTGATTCAATCACAACCGATTCATCAATAAACTGAACATCGACGTTATCTGCAGTTGCGACATGCTCAAAATAATCCCGCACGCCAGCTGGGGCCGTTCTGATATTGTCGGAAAACGTCGGCAATAGTTGGGCGCCGTCATGGTATAGCGCGATTACCGCATCGAAATCACCGTTATTGATACCATCGCGCCAGTTGTACAGCACTTGCATCGCTTGATCGCGCATTGTTCTTTCTCGACTAATTGAATGCCGCTATTGTGAACAAGCAGGAAAATATTTCAAGTATTGCCAGCGATGAATAAACAGTTTTTGGAGATGTTTAAATGGCGCTGCGTAGACGCAAATCATCAAGCAGCGTTTTTAGGCGGCTTACGAATGGTGTATGGCGATGGTAGGTCATTACCAAATGCTGACAGGCACGGGTCATCCCCATGTACATAAGCTGTAAGTCTTCAATATAGGTGCTGCCATTGCCCTCCACCTTGCCAAGCCCCGGCATAATCACTACATCAAACTCCAAACCCTTAGCTTGTTCCAGTGGCAGTACTTTTACCGTATCGCTTTGTGGATGATAAGTCTTTTCACCGGACTGCCAAAAATCTGCTGAAAAACCGATACTAGGCAGGCTACTGGCGATCATTTTACCGATGCCCTTCGACCGGTAAATAATTGCCATATTGCCCCACGGCACGCCACCGTTATGGTATTCCTGTAGCTTTTCGAAAACATAATCCAGCTCAGCATGAACGCTCGCGAGCCGGATCAACTCCGGAACATCACCTGACTTGTCATTGTTTTGAATATCAAGCACAGAAGTATTCGTCAGCGTTGATTGGATTTTTTCGTCTTCGGCAAAATCCCGAGCAAGATCAATTATCTGACTACTGTTTCGATAGTTGCGATTTAA
>CAYQVT010000319.1:0-3777 GCA_964420885.1 uncultured Gammaproteobacteria bacterium | reverse complement strand
TCCGCGAGACTGATTGATCATGTCGTTAATATTAAGACCCGCGTCCGCCATAATAGTCGATATCTGGCCAACCATATTTGGCACATTGGCATTACAAACTACCAAGCGATGATCGGTGCCGCGCGGCATAGAGACGTTAGGAAAGTTAACCGAATTAACAATATTGCCTGTCTCCAAATAATCCTTCACTTGCTCAGCAACCATGATCGCACAATTATCTTCAGCTTCTCCGGTCGAGGCACCTAAGTGCGGTAGGCCAATAACAGAGGGAGTCTTTTTGGTGCGGTTATTCGGAAAATCAGTAACGTAAGTGGCCAATTTTCCGGCGTCAATTGCGTCACATACAGCATCGTCGTTAATAATACCGCCACGCGCTAAATTAATAAGCACCGCAGTGGGCTTCATCTTATTTACGTTGCCAGCATTAATTAAATCCCGAGTTGCATCAATCAATGGTACGTGCACGGTTAAAAAATCAACTTTTGCAATGATCTCATCAACGCTGTTTGCTCGGGTGATTCGCGATGACAAGTGCCAAGCTCCATCAACTGTCAAACCCGGGTCGAAACCAATAACATTCATACCAAGATCTATACAGGTATTGGCAACCATTCTCCCAATTGCGCCCAAACCAACCACTCCGATTGTTTTACCTGGTAGTTCGTAGCCGGCGTATTTTTTCTTACCCGCTTCCACCAGCTTCGACAATTCCGCGTCTTCACCTTCTAAGCCTTCAGTATATTGAATCGCTTGGCTGATGTTACGAGCCGCCATGAATAATGAGGCAATGACTAGTTCTTTGACGGCGTTAGCATTCGCGCCAGGCGCATTAAACACCGGAATACCCGCTTCGCTCATCTTGTCTAGAGGAATATTGTTCACACCTGCCCCTGCGCGGCCAACGGCCTTGAGCGACGATGGTATATCCATATCATGCATTTTGAATGAACGAAGAATGATGGCATCGGGTGACGCATCGTCGTTGCTGATTGAGAAGCTGTCGGTGGGAAGCTTATCCAGACCGTGCTGTGAAATATTGTTTAGTGTCAGTATTTTATACATCTTTGTGCTCGTCACTTTTATCTTGTCAAAAGGATTAGTGCTTAAGTTTCAGGGTTCTAACTATTGGTGGTTTTAAATGAGTCCATAAAATCGATCAACGCATCAACCCCGTCAATGCCCATTGCATTATAAATGCTGGCGCGCATCCCACCCACCGAGCGGTGGCCTTTAAGCGCGTGCAAGCCGGCTTCATGAGATTGTTCCAAAAAGGCTGAATCTAAACCTTCATTAGACAGAATAAATGGCACATTCATCCGGGACCTGTTTTCGATCGCCACCGGGTTGGTGTAAAACCCATCGGAATCATCAATATAACCATAAAGCTTTTCAGCTTTACGCTGATTAATTTGCATAACCGCTTCAACACCACCACTTTCTTTTAACCAAGTAAAAACCTTACCCGCCAAATACCAAGCAAAGGTGGGTGGCGTATTGTTCATGCTGTCACTCTCAGCCATCACTTGATAATCCATCAAGCGCGGCATGTTATCGGGATATTGACCGACTAAATCTTCACGAACAATCACGATGGTTAGGCCTGCCGGGCCAATATTTTTTTGAGCGCCAGCGTAGATAATACCGTATCTGGACACATCGACCGGTCTCGAAAGAATGGTCGACGACAGATCAGCACAAATTGGCTTGTCGGTGTCGGGCAGCCAGTCAAATTCCACACCAGCGATGGTTTCATTTGGAGTAATGTGAACATACGCCGCGTCGTCGCGCAGATTCCACTGCGAGGCTGGTGGTACGTGTTTATAACCCTCCTCGGAGGTATCGCAAGCAAGGTTAACATCGACAAAGCGTTTGGCATCGGTAATCGCTTTTTTGCTCCAATGACCCGTATGTGCATAGTCTGCCTTATCGCCTAAAAATTTCAGGTTCAAAGGAATCGCGGAGAACTGAGCTGTTGCCCCGCCTTGCAAAAACAACACCTTATAATTATCTGGAATACCCATCAAATCACGTAGATCTTGCTCGGCTTGCGCGGCCGTTGCCATAAACGGTTTGCCGCGATGGGATACTTCCATTACCGATGCACCAGCACCGTTCCATTCAAGCATCTCTTGCTGCACTTGTTGAAGCACAGGCTCAGGCAGCGCAGCTGGGCCAGCGCTAAAATTGTAAATACGACTCATAATAAGTCCTCGGAAAAGTTTAAAATTTGGTCAGTCCATCAGCGTCTAACTTATCTATTTGATGCGTAGAATAGTAAGATTTTCATACAACTGCTTTTTTCACGAAAATATCCAATGAAAAAATAGACTAAGTTTTAGCAGTAATGTTTATCGCTGTGTTGTGGCAATGGCATAGAAGCGCATGCACGTCGAGGTTGGTCGAAGTTTAACAAAATCCAAAGCATTTCCATATATATATAAGTAAAAATAGGTCGCTTTTTGAATGGAAGTGAATTATTCCCTCACCCGGTCGTTATATTTTGGTCCGATGCTTTTTATGTCAGAGCACTCCTAGCCTCTGACGTATGAATATATAAGGATACTCAATCTAATATCGACTACTTCACCGTCAAATTATAACTCCCCACACTGTTTCCGCGAAATGTAGTGACCTCTATTGTATAAGTGCCTTCGTCAAGGAAAGAAATAAGCCGAGAATTTAAATTCTCACCACTATCATCGTCGCTTTGCAAAATATTTGACCTACTACACCCTCTGTGAATGGACAAGAATGTATCAACACTGCTTGTTAAATCTATTTGGACCTCAGTCGACGGCGCAATATTGAGCTGATAAAAATCGGAGAATGAATTGGTACGGGTATTCGAACGTTGATCTTGCGTCGTCCACTCTCCATTGACAGATTGGCTAATACTTATTTGATCAACTCCACACGACCCAGTGTTGTTGATATTCCCATCTCCGGTATCAGCATCAGAATTACCTACTCCTGCTCCGGCACCCACGGTCGTTGACGAAGATGACGAGGATTCTGATTCAACATTTTGATCATCATCGTCCAGCAGTAAAAACAAGCTCGCTAAAAAAGATACGTCAAGCTGCACGGGTTCCCGCTCCGGTTCCGGTTCGGGTGTTGGCTCTGTGCTACTAGGCGGATTGGGTGATGCCGCCGCAGGCATGGATAGGAACGGTGTATTTTCAGCAAAATATTCAAATGCATTGGCGTTTCTGACAGCGCTAGCTGGTGCACTTCTCGCTAATGTCCTAGAGCCACCCTGATCTAGTGCAGACGAAAAATCATCAGTTGCAGCTACAATTGCGAAGTGACTAATTTCATGAACGATTGTTCCCGAACGAGAGTCTGTACCCGTGGGCGCTACACGGAAGAAAACGGGGCACACGTTCATATTAAACGGATCATTTGTAAACACAAAGGCAAATAAATTCTCTCGCCGAGAATCGTCACAAGTACAATCAAAACCAATACGCTGATTTATCAATGCATTAGCAATATTTTGCATCCCACGTCTAACACCCTCATACCGTGCGGTGGTATGCGTGCCAAACCACTCTAGATAACGAGGTGCAGTGGGTCGTTGAGAAACTGGAGCATTGTTTAAATCGTTGGATGCTTGGATCGCTATCTGTTCAGCAATGGCCAATGCCTGATTAATTTGATTGGTTTGAGTAACCGTGCAAGAACTATTAATGATCGGCTCTTGTCTAAATAGCTGTACTGATCGAGCCTCAACAACATTCAGAATTGCCCCACCAGCTGCCTTAACCGCTGCTTTGG
>CAYQVT010000318.1:0-3779 GCA_964420885.1 uncultured Gammaproteobacteria bacterium | reverse complement strand
TTCAGTAAGCTTTCGCCGGATACGTCAACGCTATGCTCTATGGCATCACTCAACAGATAGATGTGCGATCTGCCCGAGGCGCAGTGCAATTCTTCCAGCTCGAAAAACGCCACTAGATTTGTCGAGGACTGACCTTGGCCTGCTTCGGCTCTTATTTCATTCAACGTGGTGGCGACCAAGTTTGAAACAACCTCAACCGTTGCGCCTTTACTGGAAATCCGGATTTTTCGCTTGGCACTGGCGAAGCGACCATCACCAACGGGTTTAATCTCTACCCATGTACCTTTCTTTAAGCGTAAGATTTCTTGTTGAATGAGGCCAATCGCAGCCTCGGCAAAACCATCGTTAGTTAATAACGAGGCCGAGCCTGATAAATCCGGCACGATAGTCAAATGCTGAATATTGCTCTCGCTGGCGTTGACGTTTGATGTCATCAATGTGACGGCGAGTATCGCCGCGCTCAAGGCTGTTTTTTTCATGAGTAGTCTCGTTGGATGATGTTAAGAATGCTGTCGATATTGAGCGCACGCCCAAACGCCTTGCGCTGTTTGAGGATGACACTCGGGTCATCGCTCAAGGCGTGTTCGTCCATTTCTTGCCATGTTGGTTTTTTGATGCGCTGTTTTAACTTGCGATCTGATAGCCTGCTGCGCTGCTTGGATTGTGCCTTTAAGCCTTGGGTGACGATATAGAGCGCAAACTCGATCTGGCGATCAGTAATCGTTTTCTTTGCTTCGGAATTTACCGTGGCCGCCACACGGATATAACGGGCGCGGAGCGTCTTCAAATACTCGTAATACTCCATTAATGTGTTGTGCAGAGAACGCCCGACAATCAAAGTTTTAAGCGCCTGATACCACCAATCCATCATAATCATCAGCAAGAATGCGGTAATAATCAGTATGCCGCCTGAGATTGCTGCAAAGATGGTATCCGTTAATGGCGAGATAAAGGCAGCAAACGCAGCGGCTTTAGCTTCAACGATATTTTCGACCACATTGGAAACACCTTGACCCCAGCCATCGCCCGTTTGGGTAGACGTTGGCAGCGCTGGCGATAGACTTTTAAGCATTGTGATCGAGAATAACGCGGCGATGCTCAGTACCATCGCAATGCAAAGCCGTTTCACCAAACGTCCGAGCCACGATGTTTTAAGCTCCTCATCGCTTTGTTTACTCACCAAACGATGCGCAAAGGCCGCAATTATCACGAGAGCAAGCGGCACATAGACTGCTAGGCCGCCTTCGCCAAATTCGTTCCAGAGGGTTTCGCCCATCGTTCCGGCAAGAAGTTTAGTATCAACTGCAATCAGTGCAACAATGCCGGCGGTGGTGAATGCCAAGATAAAGCCTTTAACAACCTTCACTGCAAAATATTTGCGTTTGGATTGCCCGACTGTTTTGCCAGAATTTTTAGCCTCACGCGGCGTTTGGCCTTGGGCTGGCAGGGCGTTGGGTTTGTCGATGTGCTTACTCATGCTCACCCTCCGGCATCATGGCTTCTTGCGTAAGAACGATATCTTCCCGAATTTCGTAGGCTTGTTGAGTAAGCGCGGAGGCATACTGATCTTTACAAGCAAGAAAGGTTTTAAACGCCGCGTAGATCAACTCCTGCGGCGGTACTTCATTGCTATTAAAGTAGTCCTCAATCGCTTTCCATTCAGGTGTGTCTTCAAATCCCACTACCTCGAACAACTCTTGCACACGCGCTTTAGAGCGCGGCATCGTGCGGCGCTTTAACCAGTTAAAGAATTTCATCTTCGCCACCGATTTGAACATGCGTTAGCTCTGACGGACTTTCGAATGTGAGTAAGCTGCCTCTTGAGCCATAATCGGATAAATATTGTTCTAACACTTCGAACCACCCGCCTGAGAAATCGTATTGACGAACGGTTAGAAGGTTGAGTTCTACGTTGGCTGAAAAAACGATTTTTTCGCCTTGCAAGACTTCAATATCAATCGGGTTATCGGCACCATCGTTAATGGTTATCGTGATGTCCTTATCAAAATAAGCGGCGCGCCCATCTTCCGCATATTCGCCGCCGTTATCCACCACCTTAGCTATAGTTTCGGCGGTATGGATAAGGAAGTCGTACTGTGTTTGCTTATTCATCTGTCTACTCTCATGTGTGTTTTTTACATGAGGCAGACCTTAACTCGACACGAGGTTCCTATTATATTCCCAATATTTCCTAACGCTTCCTAATTTGCGATATGTCGTCAAATCCATATTTTTATTGACATAAAGTAAAGAAATTTGCTACTTCATTGGTTGATAAGGACATCAGTAAAAACCATCTAACAAAGGATTGTCTAAGATGATGAAGCGAAAGAAGCCCTATAAATCAACAAAAAACGTCCTGATCCCTGACGTACCTAAGCCTATTTGCAATCTATCTGACAGTATGAATAGAATGGGCGGCATTGCGGATAAAAGCCTATCTAAAACTGAGTTTTATAATGCGCTTGTGAAGTACGCATATGCTCAATGTTATGGTCAGGAAGCAGCACAAGAAAGACTTTCTGGATTTGAAGAAACAGAGAGAAATGTGGCGGCGTATCATCGCCAGCGAGAATTAGATTAAGGCGTCCTCTAAAATACAGGTTAGGATGCGACACCGTGCTAGTATCCCTACTTAAACGACTAACTTTAATTTATCAATTAAATGGATAGAGAAGAACTGCATAGGCGGTGCGAAGACCTGATAGATCAACTATGCGATACGATGTCCACGGAGAAAAGAGAGGAACTCGCGGGTCAGCACAACGTTAAAGTTACAGAGCTAAAAGACCTGACAACGACAGTAGAAACGGATAATGGCATGTTCACCGTTGATATCTTCGAAGGCTGTCATTTCTTAGATTTTGTCTATGCAATTGCGCCAAACCCTAAAACTTCAAAGAAATTAGAGGTTAGAACAACTAGAAATAATCTTGATGCAGCATTATTTAGTCGAGATATTCACAGCGGCGTTCTAGCCTTAAAGAACTTTAAAAGTACACCTTCGATGTTGGCTGACAGGCCGAGACTAATCCTTGAATGTATCGCTGACGCTTTTAATGAAGACAAGACCATATACCATGCTGCGTTGTATTTTTTAAAGTATTGCAGCGATAATTATCTTCCAATTCGTTTTCTAAACCGTGATGGGCTTTTACAGAGCATCAAACTGTTAGAAAGCTATATTCACTTACTAAAAACTGGTGAGACGCCTGAACGAGCAGAAGAAATAGACGGTCTTTGCATTATAAAATCCGACGATGGTAATTCTTTTGACCTCTCAATAGGAACGGGCGTAGACCTACTCAAACTCGACAATCGAACAAAACAAATAAAGATATCTGATACAACCCATCAACTGAGATGGGAGTATCAATTGACTGAGTTTCATGGAAGGAAAGACGAGCTTAGTCAATTAGAAAATTGGCTAACACAGCCCGCCAAAACTAATCCAATTAGTATAAAACTTGTTTATGGTGAGGGCGGCGTAGGCAAAACCCGTTTGGCCTATCATTTTGCAAGTCAGTTTGCAGGCGATGATTGGACTGCCGGAGCAATGGGCAACAATAGTAAACCGAAATTTGTCGGTGATTGGCGTTACGGTAAAAAGGGTATTTTATTCATCATTGACTACCCAGAAGAACAGAGCGCGCGCGCCAAAGCACTTATAGATGCATTGCATAGTGAGTTTGCCATGCCCGAAGGCAAATCTGTTCGAGTATTGTTATTGAGCCGCAATCAAGAAATATTGAATGATATTGCTGGTTCAATGAAAGGGC
>CAYQVT010000317.1:0-3789 GCA_964420885.1 uncultured Gammaproteobacteria bacterium | reverse complement strand
GGCCCCAAGGCGACCGCCAGGAGGATAAGGATCACTTAGATCAAATTTAGCACACGCCTCAACTCCGCCAAATTCATTACCGACCTCATATGGCCATGCGTAAAAAGACTTTCCGTCCGGTAAAAGTGCTGAGCCTAAACAATTAACCGCGACCAATGCGCCGACGACGACTCCTTCTCCGAGATCTATTGATGTTGAGCCGATGCCGCCGGGGTATAAACCAGCGCGCGCGCCTCGCCCCGCTCCGATCGCGCCGAGATCAAATCTGGTGCCAGCATTTTCAAGCGCTTGTTTTCCTAAGTCCCCGTAGGGTGGTTTTGTTCCCCAATTTTTGTTGCCCGCATTACCCAAGTCATGCAGTACGGCAGCCGGCACAATAGGAACCTTCGGCCCATGATCAGAGGTGGTTAGTCCAACACCTTGAGCCGACAATTCGGTAACCACACTGTCGGCCGCTGCCAAACCGAAGACCGAGCCACCAGATAGAGAAATTGCATTCACTTGTTCGACTAAATTTTCAGGTTTGAGTAAATCTGTTTCACGTGTTCCGGGGCCACCCCCCCGTACATCGACCCCGGCATTCATCGGGTATGCGCAGCGCAGCACGGTGACGCCACTGTGTCTCTCTTCGTCGGTAGCGTTGCCAACCAGCACTCCTTCTACGTCACTGATTAAATTTAGTGGTCCTGCTTGAGGCATCCAGTTTTCTCCTACACGGGTTCTAATTTGGTCGACGAGAACGGTCACGCTTATACATCGTTTTCTCTGTGGGTTATTGAATCACGTCGACCAGCGTATGAATTTTATTCGACTTGTACTGGTAAGATTTCAGTCAACAAGGTATTTTAATTTTTGGGTAAACGCAACAACGCCAGTTTTCGTATTTTTTCGTAAGGAGGTTAGTCCAGCATTCATGAATGTAAAGTCTTTAGTAACATGCGCAGCTATCGTGATAAGTGCTATAGGTACGGCGGCTGTGCGTGCCGACCTTTCAAATTGGAATAGTTATTTTGTTAAGGTGAATGATCAACTGTCTTCCATCTTTTTAGATTTAAGTCTTCATGAGCATGCGCCAATGGAGAAATACCCAAATTTATCTTGGTATTGGGTAAAAATGAATTCACCGAGAACCGATGGTTTGAGTAGTCAAAGTGAATTCGACGCGCTTATTAAACACGAGGATTCATTGTTAGATTTCATGGAGAATAAACCGCTTGTCTACGTAGGTCGTATTACCACGCAAGGTCGACGCGAGTTTTATTTCTACACTGAACAAGGATTTGAATTTACCGAGGCAATTAAACGTTACGTCGGCGATGAACCAACTTACAAATTTCAATCTGGGCAGAAGCGTGATGAAAACTGGGGTACTTATTTGAATCTTCTCTATCCCGGAGATAACGGTCTAAAACAAATGCGAGAGCGCAAGTAGCAAAGGCGCGAGCCGCATGTGTTGGAATGAAGGGTAAATCGTTGAGTGACATTGAAGCGAAGAAGGTTCCTTTAGGTTTCTTCCCCACGCCAGTTGTCGAACTGAAACGTCTTGCTGAGACTCTTGATGGCCCTAAATTATTTATTAAACGTGACGACAATACCGGGCTTGGTTTGGGCGGTAACAAAACGCGTAAACTCGAGTATATTCTCAGTGATGCTTTGGAGCAGGGTGCCGATACAATTATTACCGCTGGAGCAATTCAATCGAATCATTGTAGACAAACGGCGGCCGCTGCTGCCAGTCTCGGATTGGAATGTCATCTGGTGTTAGGAGGGGAACAACCAAATAAATCCAATGGAAACCTGCTACTTGACCAACTATTTGGTTGTCATATCCATTGGTCGGGGGATAACCGCAAAGGAGAAGATATACCCAATTTGGTGACACAATTAACGGATCTAGGAAAAAAGGTGTATGTCGTACCTTATGGTGGTTCGAATGAGCTTGGGAGCCTAGCCTTTCTAGAAGCCTATAAAGAAATAGAAGCTCAGTCTAAGAGCTTGAGTGCGCCATTCACGCACATTGTCTTCGCCTCAAGTTCTGGTGGCACTCACTCAGGGTTAGTTTTAGGCAAGAAAATGCTTAATTCAGCGACCGACATCATTGGCATTAACATTGATAAAAATGGGATCGACGGAACGCCTTTGCACGAGGTGATCTTAACGTTGGCGAATGCGACGGCGCAATTGCTCGGTTTGAATCGAATGGTTACTGAGGATGACGTCATACTCAATTCTAATTATGTAGGCGGCGGGTACGGTGTGATCGGGGCGCTAGAGAAGGAGGCCATATCATTGTTAGCGCGCTCGGAAGGTATCTTGCTAGACCCAGTTTATACAGCACGTGCAATGGGGGCGTTAATCGACATGATTCGTCGCGAGGAATTCTCACAAAACGACCGTGTTTTGTTTTGGCATACTGGTGGAGCGCCGGCCTTGTTTGCTTATTCAGATGAAATAGCACCTAGACCCTAGAATAAACGACTAGATTAATCGAAGGCTAATTAAGACAAAGGGTAGTTGAATTAATAATTAGAGGATATGTTTAGGTATGCAAGAGATATTTTCGGCACTTGGCTTAGAGCCTCACTTTGATCGACGGAATAAGGCACAGCTTTCTTCTCGCTTCGCCGTATCTTATTTAGCCGCTTGTGTGATTGGTGCCGTAGGTCGCTCTGTTTCGGAGTTCGTTCAAAAATCGGGTTTATCAGCCGAGGCGCCAACAGTGAGCGTCGATCAAACACTGGCGTCGCTTTGGTTTTCGCAATCTATTCAAGCGATTGATTGGCAGATGCCTCCTATTTGGGACGCCATCGCCGGAGACTATCAAACACTAGATGGTTGGGTTAAGTTGCATACTAATTTACCACACCATCGTGACGCGGCCATTTCAGTACTAAAGTGCGAGCCACTCGCCGAGCAGGTCAAGGCTGCCGTGGTAAAACGTAATGCCGACGAGCTAGAAGCTCAAATTATCGAAGCGGGCGGTGTGGCCGCCAAGTTGAGGTCACGTCAAGAATGGAGAGCTCACCAACAAGGACGTGCCATTGCGCTAGAACCATTAATAGCTTGGAGTGCTGAGCGGCGAGGTCAGATGCGCCAATGGAGGGGAAGCCGCGCAAGACCCCTAAGAGGGCTGCGAGTGCTTGATCTTACACGTGTACTTGCGGGGCCGGTATCCACTCGAACCTTAGCGGGGTTTGGTGCCGAGGTTTTGCGGATTGACCCACCCGGATGGGACGAAGCAAACGTGGTTCCCGATATTACCCTTGGTAAACGGTGTGCTAATTTACGGCTGACAGATTCGAAAGATCGACTTATCTTCGAGCAATTACTGTCTAACGCCGATGTCTTAATTCATGGGTATCGACCAGGCGCGCTAAACCACCTAGGTTATTGTGAGTCAACACGACACCAGATTTCACCAAACTTGATTGAAGTGTCACTTAGTGCGTATGGTTGGACTGGGCCATGGGCTCAACGGCGCGGTTTCGACAGTTTAGTGCAAATGAGCTGCGGCATCGCACATGAAGGCATGTCCTGGGCTCGGCGCGAAAAACCAACGCCGCTACCAGTGCAAGCACTTGATCACGCAACTGGTTATTTAATGGCCGCCGCCGTGATCAAAGCGATCACTAATGCCTTGTGTGAAAATGAACTACGCAGCGCGAAGTTGTCTTTGGCACGAACCGCCGAACTGTTGATCACCCTGCAACAACAAGAGAACCAAACTTTTCTTGGAGAAAGCTCGATTGAACACTTCGCGAGCAACGAAGAAGTGACTCCTTGGGGGCG
>CAYQVT010000316.1:0-3815 GCA_964420885.1 uncultured Gammaproteobacteria bacterium | reverse complement strand
GTTAACACACCATAATCCCGCGACAGCGTCGATTAATTTGTTACCATCGGTATCATACAAGTAGATGCCCTTGCCGTTGGACATGATTCTTGAGCCGGTTTTCGCGAACTCGTTGGCATTTGTTGAGGGGTGTAAGATGGTTGCCGCGTCGAGCTGTTTAAGGTCTCTTTGATGAGTTGACATAACTGTTATTGGTCCGTTTTGTTTGTTCGGTTTTAAATTAAGTTATCACAGACCTACTCAAAGCTGAGCAAGCTCCTTAAATTCGATATATGATTCTATTGTACCAATCGCGACAAATGAATCTGCGGAAGGGTGAGAGAGATAATAAAGATAATTGGGAAGGTATGAATGGCCGACATTAATAAAATTAACAAAATTGATTTAAAGATACTTTCAATTCTTCAAACTAATGCACGTATTACTAATCAACAACTAGCCGAGCAAGTTCATTTGTCGGCCAGTGCGTGTTTGAGTAGAGTTAAGCGGTTAGAATCGGACGGTATTCTCAAACGTTATGTCACTGAGATTGACTTAAATCGTCTCGCACCGCATGTCGAAGCATTTACCGAAGTGACCTTGGAAAACCATTCCCCGGATGACTTTAGAAAGTTCGATGCTGCAATCGCCAGCGTCGCGGAAGTCACCGACAGTTACAAGATAAGTGGCGCATACGATTACTTACTCAAGTTCGTTTGCACCGATGTCAAGAGTTATAATGGTGTCAGCGAGCGTTTAATCACAAGCGGTATTGGTATTGCTAAGATGAATACCTTGATTATTCTCGACCGAACAAAAGATTTTTCCGGCTTTCCATTAGATTTGCTGGTTGAGCTTTAAGCTCCGCTAGAAAACGACTTGTACATGCATTACTGATTCTGTGTATTAAGAGGCTTTTCAACTGATCTCGACACCCATGCGTAGATTGCTTCTGCAAATTCCACGGCAAACTCATTCTCCAACCGCATAATCTTAATACCTAGCTCGGCTCTTCAGCGCCTAATTTGGCACGTGCTATGGAAAAATGTGCGTAACCGGAGGATCTAATGAACCTAGTAAGAACCGCACGACTATCGGACATTGAAGGAGTACTTGAGTTAGCTAAAGAAGCCTACCCTGGCATGACGACCTTGCCACCAGAACGCTCTGTGCTTGAAGCAAAGTTGCAAAACTCTGTCAGCAGCATCAAAAAGAATCTAGATCAGCCCGATCAAGAAACGTATTTTTTAGTGATGGAGGATTCAGATTCGAACACCATTATTGGTACGGCGGCTATTATTGCCAGCCTCGGAGCTGAAGAAGATTTCTATTCTTATAAACTGAATAAAGTTACACAAAGTTGTAGAGAACTTGATAAGCGCATTACCTTTGAAACGCTTAACTTATCGAATCATTTCCAAGGTTTTGCTGAAGTGGCCACCTTATTTTTGCATAAGGATTATCGAAAAAATGGTAATGGCAAATTGCTTGCGCGCAGTCGCTATCTCTTCATGGCGCAGTTTCGGGATCGATTTCCAGAGAGTGTTATGGCGGATCTCAGAGGCTATTTTGATGAACATGGGCGCTCGCCATTTTGGGACGCGGTAGGTCGTCATTTTTTCGACATGAGCTTTGCCGATGCTGACCTTTACGGCGGTATTCATGGAAATCAATTTATCGCCGACCTAATGCCCAAACACCCGCTATACGTGAATATGCTTCCTAAGGAAGCTCAAGTGGTTATTGGTCAGCCGAATGTTAAAGGAAAACCGGCATTAGAAATGCTGAAAAATGAAGGTTTTCGCTGGAATGGGCATGTTGATATTTTTGATGCCGCGCCGAGTGTCGACACTAAGATTGACGATATCGTGTCGGTCAAAGACAGCCGCTTAGCGGAAGTGATTGGGATATCCGAATACGAACACGATGACAAGGCGATGATTTCTACCAGCGATATAAATTCGTTTGCGACCACGTTGAGCACCATTTCGATAGAGAAGGGTGGGGTCAGAATACCTCGCGACACAATGAAAGCGCTTAACCTAGAACTTGGCGATAAGGTTCGTTACCTACTTACATAGAATATGAAAAGCTACGAAGTTAATTTTGACGGTCTAATCGGTCCTACTCACAATTATGGCGGTTTGTCGCATGGCAATGTTGCATCGAAAAGTAATGCCCTAAAAATTTCTCAACCGCGTAAAGCAGCCCTCCAAGGCCTAGAGAAAATGCAGTCTAACCGCAGCTTGGGCCTGCAACAGGGGATTTTGTTGCCACAACAAAGGCCGCACATTCCAACTCTAAGGGCATTGGGTTTCAACGGCAGTGATAAGAGAGTGATTGAACAGGTATCGAACTCGGCTCCAGAGCTTTTAGCCAGTTGCTATTCGGCTTCATCGATGTGGACCGCAAATGCCTGTACCGTGTCCCCTAGTGCCGACTCCTTGGACGGCAAAGTACATTTTACGCCGGCAAATCTTTCGAGTATGTTTCATCGCTCGATCGAGCACCAATCCACCAGCGCGCTGCTTAGAGCGATATTCACCGACGAGCGCTATTTTTCACATCATCGAGCATTGCCTGAGGGCAGTCATTTTGGTGACGAGGGTGCAGCAAACCACAACCGTTTTGCCAGTACCTATGGCGAGCAAGGGGTACAGTTATTCGTATTCGGACGCTATGCATTTCGCGAAAACTCGGTGTCGACTAGCAAGTTTCCTAGTCGGCAAAGCTATGAAGCCTCGCGCGCGATCAGCCGATTGCATCAACTTAGCGACGCTGATGTAGTGTACGCACAGCAGAATCCGAAGATCATCGACGCCGGTGCTTTTCACAATGATGTTGTCAGTGTTTCAAACCTGAATACCTTTTTTATGCATGAAGAGGCATTTGTGAATCAAACCGAGATGAAGGCTGAACTTCAGCAAAAATATTCGGCGCTTCAAGCTCGTAGCGACAACGACGATCAAAAACTTCACTTTATTGAAGTGCCTACTCGAATGGTATCGCTTGAATCGGCGGTTAAATCGTATTTGTTTAATTCTCAATTGTTACAACTCCCTGAGCAGTCTGGAATGACATTAGTCTTGCCTGAGGAGAGCCGAGAAAACCAAGAGGTCTTCGCCTATCTCGAATGGTTGAAAACTCAGCCAACGCCGATTCAAGATATACGTTTTGTAGACGTGCGACAAAGCATGCAGAACGGCGGCGGCCCCGCGTGTTTAAGGCTGCGAGTGGTCTTGAATCAAAATGAACTCCTTGCAACCAACGATAAATTCATTCTGAGTGACGACATGTTGGTCAAATTAAATGCCTGGGTGAATCGTCATTATCGTGAACAGATCAGCCCCTGCGACCTAGCGGACCCTGCCTTGGCTGACGAAAGTTTTACTGCTCTGGACGAGCTTACACAATTATTTGATCTGGGCTCGTTTTATGAATTTCAGCAATGAGTTTTCTAAAAGTCAGCCTCGATAACCCAATCAGTGCCGAGCCACATTCATTAACTCTCGCTAATGGCGTGCGTTTTGAATTTCTCGAAACCGGTGTTCTACGTGTTTCACCGGCTGAAAATGGCGACTATCGTATTGTTATTTCATGTGGCGTACATGGCAACGAAACAGCACCAATCGAAATAGTTGAACAATTATTCACTGAGATCAAAAGTGGCGATTTGGTGGTTAAACACGAATTATTACTTATCATTGGAAATCCACCGGCGGCCATTCAAGCCAAACGTTTTATCGAAGAGAATCTCAATCGCTTGTTTTCCGGCAAGCACGCCTCGTCGTCTACTCTTGAAGCCACACGTGCGCGATTAATTGAACACTACGTAG
>CAYQVT010000315.1:1417-3824 GCA_964420885.1 uncultured Gammaproteobacteria bacterium | reverse complement strand
CAAAAAAGGGGTAGGGCTGGGCGTAGATTTCAGCCAAACCGTCACGTGTTATCAGGCAGATGAGAGCGGTTTGGCCTGTGGCGAATGCGATGCCTGCCGCTTAAGAAAGCAGGGCTTTGAAAAGGCCGGGGTGGCCGACAACACCCGTTACCGGTAAAACCGTAATTTACAGGGTTTTGAGCGTTTTTTGTTCTTGGAAACCTTGAGATTTTACCGGTATCATGTACGATACGGCATCCGCAGGTATCCTCAAATATGGGTCGTTAGCTCAGCTGGTAGAGCACCGCACTTTTAATGCGATGGTCGAGCGTTCGAATCGCTCACGACCCACCATTTCTTTTTTGAACACTACGTCGGTGAAATCGATTCAAAAAGCTATGCGCGAATGTCTATTTTGCTTGTCGCCGAACAAGGTTAGGGTGCTTGTTTGATGTGATAAGAACAGATTTGACGCCCTAACTCTTCCAACTCGAGGTGTGTTGGTATGCAAAAATCAGCCTGTCTTTCGATAACTTTACTAGTCTTAATAATTATGTCCAACGATGCGTTTGCATTGGCTCCTTGTCCTGCTAAAACCGTTGAAGAAGATGTGGAATTTCATACCACTATTGTAACTGGTACCGTTAAGTCATGCGCTGATTTCACACAATTACAATCGGCCCACCATTATGCTTGTCCACGAAACGAATGGCACTTTACAGTCGACGAGTACATAAAAGATAAGAATCAACTTGGCAAAAAAGAAATAATCGTTCGCGGGCTCGAAAGCTACAATAATAAAACGCCCTTGCGAGGGAAAAGATATTTATTATTTTTGTGGAAAGAAAAAAATTACGTAGGAAATTGTGGTGGGGCGATCAACATCGACAGCAACACCGAATCGCAACCCACCGGGTTTTATTTGGGAAACATGCCGGTGATACAACGAACCGCGTCATCGCAATATTATATTACAGATTTATTGCAAAATCTTAGAGACTGGCGTGACGGTAAGCCAAACCCATTTGCGCCATTCTGGCGTGTAGTTAAAGATGAATACAGTTGTACTCTTCTTGGGGAAGGACTCGAGTTTAGGTATCAACACCGTGCATTGGAAAATGAACCTCCATACCCTAAAACCCTAAAATTCCTTAGTGCAGATGTATCAAACGGCGAGAAAATAACAGGTATTAAACAACACCGCCTTTATCGACAGTGGAATAGCTATACTCACGCTGCCGATCATTTGTACATAAGCGTAAACGAAAAGCATTTTGTTTGGAATGTAATCACGTACTACTTTGAATATAAGCGTGCGCCGATGAAAACTCATTCTCTATTCCTGTCGGATCGGACCGCGCTAACAATTTTGGATGGCTTGAGTGACTCAAAATCTACAGTATCTGTAATACCCAGAGAACGGTCCGCTGGCCAGCGGTATGTTCACAATTGGGATGGAGCATTAGACACATCCCGATTTGGTACTGCTAAAAACGATTACCTTGATTGCGTTGCTGGTTTTTAATGATTAGTAGACTCATTTAAAGAGAAAGGTATGGGTGGCATGTCTGTTCTATATGCTACGAGGCTAATTCTTAACTATTGCCTATTGAACCAGGAAAAGAAAATAAAGTAGATCAGTGGGGCATCAAGTCTATACTAATGATATCAAACTAGTTTCTTAAACCAACGCGTAGCATCTTCCATCTCCGAAACGATGGGATCATGGGCGGTCCGAATATCACCTCCATTGCTTCTGCTATATAATAATTCTTCTCTTTAATATGTTTTCGTAAATTGGAGCAGGTATGAGTTGTTGGAAATTACTGGTTGTTTTGTCTATTTTTATTACAGGTTGTGCTACAAATTATGTCGAGGTGCCGATTGAATCTTCGCATGCCACCATTACCTTTCAAAGAAATACAGAAGGGGTTAAAGCAGTCAATAATGAACCCTATCAAGACTACAATATAATGGACAACCCTCAATGCAATAATTTAGCATCGATTGCTCGTTTCTCTTTTGATAAAGAATTCATTAAAACAGCACGATTTAAAGCCGATAAGAACCTTCATTTCTATATGCATTCTGTGCCCAATCAAAACATCTATGGTAACTGGTGTTGGTCCTATTTGGGCTTCACGCCTGAGGTCGGAAAGAATTACGTGATGATGCACGTAGACTGCAAACCGGTGGTGTACCTTTCGGAAAATGACGAATGGGAACCGGTGGAAGATCTCGATGTTATCAATGATTTCGAATGCCCTAAAAACTAGGCCAATGAATATCAACTGCTAAAGTAATATCTCTATGAAAATAAAATTATTCGGTTACTCTGTTTTACTTACTTTATTTTTATCTGCCTGTGCGAGTGACCCACGGAACGAAAAGCAAATGGCATTTAACGACGCTTTGAATTTTGAAAAGG
>CAYQVT010000315.1:0-1407 GCA_964420885.1 uncultured Gammaproteobacteria bacterium | reverse complement strand
GCTGCCGCCAAAAAATTAGCTGAGTCAGAACGCGCCGTTTCGTCTCTGACTGATGCGGAGATAAAAAACCAACTAGAAGCAGCGCTTAACGATGTCACGGCAATAATTAAACAAACGGGACATGGTATCTATGTCGAATATACGGCAGCCGATAACGTGCTGTATATGTGGTACCCGAATAACTATGTGCTTGTCATCGGTTCATGGGGCATCTCAGACGATTTTTCCCCACCCCGCGCTTGCTTTAAATATTCTGGCGCCCATCATGGTGTTACCGGAGAATACGAACCAAATGAATGTGTTTCTCCCGCTCAAACACTCAGCGAAGCGTATGTTATCGACAAAAGGGCCGGTGATGCATTTGGCCTGCGCACCACTGGTATCCCTTATTCAAAGTCCTCTGGAAATTTGCCTCCATGGCCAGAAGAGTGGGAGCAATATAAGAAGTAAACAACTTAAATGTGACCGATCGGTTACAAAATATCATCGTAAACGATCGATCACAAAGACTATGGGATCAAGTCTTGACTATAGTGTATTAAATCAGAGAATGGCTCATGCCACATTGCACGCATGAAGTTAAATATTATTACTGAAGATGTGACTCTAAGCTCACGAGCCTTTTACGAGGGTCTCATTTCTGGCATACACACTGGAAACTATTCTTGGGCGGGCGTAGAGTGAAAATACCCCATTAAATGAAGATTGGCGCAATGAAGCATTTGAATTCCTGCATTAGTTTAACAATAGCTGGATTGGTTTTCTCACACGTTTCGTATGCATTGTCATGCTCGTATGTTCCAACCGAGGAACGTGTTGAAAGGGCACACACGATTATAATCGCTAATGTTAAGAAGTGTGTTGACGCCGCTGGGTATGCTGAAGCGGCCCAGCGCATGAAAGAATTGGTTGAAGGCTTGCCTACGGCAACTACGACGATTGTGTCTGAAAACTTGGTCCCTCGAATAGTACCTTGTCCGAACGGCCGGTGGCATGTCGAGGTTGAAGAATATCTGAAAGATGGTCATCAGGAAGGCAAAAAGGAAATCATTGTAGATGTGGGTAGCGACTATTTCGAGCTCGATGAAGGTTGGCGTCTTGTTTTGTTTTTAACTGAGGGTTATCACACTGGTCCATGCAGCGGGAATTGGCCTGCAAGAAAAGGCTTCGTTGAACATTTGAGAGCTTGGCGTGATGGCACGCCTGATCCGTTTGCGCCATTTTGGAAGGTTTTAGAATCCGACCACGATTGTAAACTCATTGGGGACAACCTCGAGTTTCAGTATCGATTTTTCGAGGTAGAGGAGCCCGAAAAGAAAGGCGTTACGATCTTCGGGATTGACATATCAAATGGTGAGGAGTTACAAGCTATTAAGCAACATCGCGTAAGTTTTGAATTAAACCTCA
>CAYQVT010000314.1:0-3864 GCA_964420885.1 uncultured Gammaproteobacteria bacterium | reverse complement strand
ATTAACCATTGAGCAAAAGTGATGGTGTAAATCCCGACATCTAGCAATGCGCCACCAGCAAGTTCTGGGTTATAAAGTCGATGCTCAGGTGAAAATGGCACGTCGATTCCAAAGCTCGCTTGGGCCGTTTGAATATCGCCAATGGTTCCCATATCGATAAGATCACGAACCCTCTCTAACATAGGCATAAAGCGTGTCCACACCGCCTCCATATAGAAAGTATTATTAGTCTTAGCCGCATTGAAAACGCGCCTAGCCTCGCTAGCGTTGACGCTCATTGGCTTCTCACACAGTACCGCTTTTCCGGCGTTAAGGCAGGCAATCGATTGCTTGGCATGAAATGTATGCGGAGAGGCGATATACACCACATCCACGCTCGGATCAGCGATTAAGGCCTCATAGTTTTCGGCAACAGTATCCACATCAAAATCTTTAGCAAATTTGCGTGCCCGATTGATGTCTCGGCTGGCAACGCTATAGAGGTTGGCATCATCGACCCCTTGCAATGCTATAGCGAATTTCCTAGCAATCTTGCCAGGAGCAATGATTGCCCAGTTTATCTTTGTCATATTTTGTTTATCAGCGTGACGGCTTCTTGCTGACGTAAAAGGTGATGTCAGCCGTAAATACCGCCTCTCCTGATGCGTTCGACACAACGATAGGAATGATCATATCTCCTTCTACGATCATGCTTTTATCAAATTCACTGATCGCTGTTATTGTGCCAGTGGCTTTAGCAAGGTATTGAACCGTCATTGTTTTTGGTATCCAGCGCAGCGAGCTTGGGACTACTGAGTCTAGTGCTAATCCTCCCGTCATTTCGGCCATCGAGCAAAGAGCGCCAGCATTGATTGTCCCTAAGTGGTTTCTAACCCCACGGCGGTCTCTCATCTGTGTTTCACAATAGGCTGGTCGTAGATCAATAAAAATCGGGCGAATATGACTAAAAAATGGCGCGGAAAATCCCACCAGCCTACCAAAAATGGCCTTGCCTCCCGGAAGCCTGCTGAGTTTTTGGTAGCGCTCTAATGTTGTTGGCATGTTAATGTATCCGCTATTGTGATTCTGAATTACTTGCAAAATTATTGGACAATATGCTCTTAAACTCAAGCTTATTCTGCTTTATGATTGTGATGGACCTAGTCGGCGAATAAAGTATTTTGGGGGAAATGGGTGATTCGAGTAACGGGTAGAGGGTTGGAAACCGATGCGCAGGCAACACATTACAGTGTCGCCGGCCAGCCTCTGGCTTGTCAGGAGTCCATGTCCGGCCTACATCGTTATACCACAGGGTTGGCCACACGTAGTTTTACGGATCTGCTCTCTAACTTTGTAGAGCCGCCATTGATGACGGCTGCCAACGCAAAACTGCGCTACTTTGGTAAAGCCTACTTCGATGGTGGTTTTCGAGAGGTCCGTTTTTGGCGCTCGGGCGACCGTGGACAGCTGGATGTGGACGGCACACCTGTCTGTCAGCTTGATTTTAATGAAGCACATATTCATGTGTTGAACGACGCCCCATTAGGTATAGGTTTAAACTTGGAAGTGATTATTGGCCCGGCACTCGTGCTTTTGCTGACTCAACACCATACGTACTGCATGCACGCGGCGGCAGTCGATACACCGATTGGTCGAATTGGAATCATCGGCGAATCCGGTGCGGGGAAGTCCACTTTGTCGTCACATCTCGATGAGAATTGGAGCCAAGTATGTGACGATATCATGCCGGTTATTTCAAATGACGCCGAGAACAATGTTGGCGTGCTATCTGATTTTCCACAGTTAAAACTTAACGATCATGTGGTAGTCGATTTTCCAAAACAACCTGCCAGTTTGGACTACTTATTACGTTTAATCCCGAAACCAGGCGATTCTATTGAGTATTCGGTTTTGGCTAGAACACAGGCAATGTTGCAAGTGGTCCGCCACACCGTTGCGGCCAAGCTATTTGATACCAGCATGCTAGAGCAACATGCCGCTTTCGCAAAGGATGTTTCGCTTTCAGTTCCGGTTGTGGAAGTAGTGTTCCCGAGAGAGCTCAATCAGCTCGATAATTTTCGTGAATCGATAGTGGATTACCTTGGTTCACTATAGAGCGACTCCATCAGAGCGACTCTGTAAAATACTTAGAGAGTGCGTTTTGCGCCTCGAAACAGACGTTTAAGATACGCGATTCCAGTTGATGATGTGTTCATTTGCTGGCGCACATAGGAAGGAGGGGGGAACAAAGTTTCTCGAATAAAACCGAGTTGAGCCGTTAAAGTTGACATGGATTTGAGGTCTGCCCAAAAGTAATGCCGTTCAGACAAAGATTGATCAAGAAAGACGGCACTTGGTTCATTCGCCGAGCATGAATTCCTCAATTGCTCTAATGCTCTCGAACTAAGTTGCGTGCCAAAAATATCCTGACATGTTTCCAGCGCGTTTAAGGTAATTCCGCTGACTCGTTTATCATGGGCTCGATGGCAAAGTTGTGTCCATTGGTCTTGGTTCAGGCTATTGGCGAGTAGGTGGATGTCGTAAAGCCATATAAGCCGCTCTTCCTTGTTGTGGTGCCCAGAACGATGAATACTCGCTATTAGCAGACTGTCGACGAGGCTTGGGATGATGATGCTCGGTTCCAGCTTAGTATTATGAATGGTTTCGAGCGTTTGACCGCGATGAATAAGTTCACTCAAAGTGTACGTGTCTGAGAACATTTGACGATTATTGATGTGCCAATGCAGGTCGATGTTAATTACGCTTCCGCCAACCAGAGCTTTTCCGTAAGTGCTTTGATACGACACGTATTTACCCTCGATGGCAAACAGTTTTTGATACCCAAGTTTGGCGAATAGCTGGTCGAATTCACCTCGATCCGATGGCGACACAAATATATCGTTGTCGCTTCTAGGGCGTAACCAAGGCTTTCGATACAGGCTATACGCAAGCGCGCTGCCTTTGAATAACATTGCTGCCAAGTCGGCCTCTGCGAATGCCTTAAATAAACGGGTTAACTCTATTTGTTTAAGTGCGTCATTCGCAACCATCATGGCTTTATGTCGTGCCAATTGATCAGATATATGCTCGGGAAAGTCTGCCCGCTCAGCGGCTAATAGAGTAATGCCGTGAAAATTGAGTTTTGCAAGAAGGTCGCCCTGCGTGCTCGATCGTTCATCAGCATGGTTGAAAAGCAATGCCGCCAGTTGAATAAGGTCGTTCTTAGAAGTTTGGCTATGTGACATTGACTGGACGGTTATTGATCTGTCTGACTATCTGATTCAATAACAAGTTTTTGATCTAACAATTGCTTCACCAGCGAGTCCAAATCTCTACTCGCTGTCTCTGCGCAGACGTCATACTGCTTAACAATTTCTTTATATGCAGACTCGTTACTATAATCCTTGAGTAAGTAGTTGATAAATAAGGCGCCAACGTGATTTAAACCGTAATATGCTCCAGAATTTAGGTCGAGTAATACGGCTTCGTCATCGACCTGCGTCAATGAAATGTGGTCAGCGAGTTGATACTTCATTATTTAAGAGTGTTTTTGGCTAATGAGGCTGGTTATTTTACTGCCTATTTTACGTTGTTTTTGTCGGTCTTACTCTTTAGTTTTCAAAGGCTTTACTATAGAATCGCGCTTCGCTGTTAGACCACGTTATTGGTTTATCGCGAAAACAAAGGCTGTACAAGGGTTTTAGCGCGATTATGCGCTGATTCCTGGTAGTCGAACTCCTTGTTTCACTTCCATTGAAGTTTAAGTCGAAAACAAATTTTTCACTTAAATGGTACAAGACTGATTTCTTGAGAAACCGGTGTTGACCGCTCAATTGGTTGGAAACTTTTTAACCGTGAGGAGCTCTAAATGAGACATTACGAAAT
>CAYQVT010000313.1:0-3871 GCA_964420885.1 uncultured Gammaproteobacteria bacterium | reverse complement strand
AGAACCAGCAAAGTCACAGCGTACGTGATCTTCTTTTATCTCAAGCGCCACTTTCAACTCGATGGGAGTGTGGTAGCCGTCTATGGTCATTTCGCCGCTTGCAGACTCCCTAGGCAGGGCCGCGATTTTCTCTAAGGTGGCCAGACGTGAGTTTTCGAAAATAAATTCGGCTATGGCGTGTAAATCATCAAGATCAAATTCTTGCATCATTTCAATAAGCCGAAGATGCCCGATCTCATTACACGTTGCCAGCGCATGCATGTCACCTACCACCTGATCGGGTTCACGAACGTTACCTCGTACTAGGTGCATCAATGTGGCGTTCACTTCGCCGCGTTCTGCCATTTTCATGATCGGTATATATAAGCCTTCTTCATAAATAGAGGCGGCGTCAGCTGTAAAGCCTCGGCCACCAATGTCTACCACGTGCGCGGTACAAGCAAAAAAACCAATCAATTGTGAATTATGAAACGAAGGGCTGACTACGGTAATATCATGCAAATGCCCGGTTCCCTCCCAAGGATCATTGGTGATGTAAACGTCGCCTTGATAAATATTTTCTCGACCAATTCGCCTAATAAAATGTGCTACGGCATCGGCCATGGCATTGACATGACCGGGTGTTCCGGTAACGGCTTGAGCTAACATACGACCCTCTACGTCATACACCCCAGCGGATAAGTCACCCGCCTCACGAACCGAGGTGGAGAAAGCGGTTCTAATTAAGGCTTGAGCTTGCTCTTCAACCACGGAAATCATGCGATTCCACATGACCTGCATGGTGACCGTATTTGTTTTAGTGGAATTGCTCATCAATTCGCCCTCACTCGTACATCAATACACCCATCGTTTTGCATTATTGCGTCCCGACTGGCCGGCAAAATAACCGTGGTTTCATCTTCAGTGATCGCTGCGGGACCGCTAACTAATTGACCTGGCTTCATTTGATTTCTCAATACCACTGAAGCGTCTTTAGTTTCACCTAAGGCTGGATCAAACATACGGCGAATACTGTCGACCTCAGCGCTACCGGAGCTTATCTGTTCTTCAACTTGGCGTACATTTTGTGTAGGTGTGGTGGCATTCACGGCCCAAACTGTTATTTCAATGTCCATGCCTTCCACGACTCGACCAAATAAGGCGCTGTAGTCTTGTTCAAACAATTTTTTGTAGGTTTGCATATCGGGGTTCTTTGCTTGCTCATCACTGAGTACCACCGGAATTTCCCAACCTTGGCCGCTGTAGCGCATATACACTTTAAACTCCGAAAAAATTTCTGCGCGGCTATCGCAGCGTTTAACAAAACTGCGCGCTTCTTGTTCGAGTTCACTCAACAAGTCGGAGATCGTATCCGGCGCAAAATTCGACAAGCGCATAAACACGCTACGATTCGCTTCGAAGCTAAATGGTGCCCTCAAAAACCCAATGGCCGAGCCGACGCCGGCACCCACGGGCACTAATAGACGCTCTACTCCCAGTTTCTCGCAAAGACGTCCAGCATGCAGCGGTGCGGCGCCCCCAAAAGCAATCATTGTGTAATCAGCCAAGTCCTCGCCATTCTCTACGGCGTGAACGCGCGCTGCGTTAGCCATATTTTCGTCGACCACTTCGACCAAGCCATAAGCGGCGGTCAAGGCATCCATACCCAATTTTGAGCCTAGCTCATCGTTCAGAGCTTGCTCGGAGGAAGAGGTTTGTAGGCTAATAGAACCGCCTGCAAAATTATGTGGGTCTAATTTACCTAACACCAAATCGGCGTCGGTTACCGCTGGGCGAGCACCGCCTCGGCCATAACAGGCAGGCCCTGGTTCAGAGCCTGCCGACTCAGGGCCTACTCGGATTTGACGCATCGAATCAACGTGAGCAAGAGAGCCGCCACCAGCACCAATTTCAACCATATCAATCACCGGTATTGATATTGGCATGCCAGAGCCCTTTTTAAATCGATAGGTTCGCGCCACTTCGAACACACGGCTGGTTTTTGGCGTTTGATTATTGATCAAACAGATCTTCGCAGTGGTGCCGCCCATATCGAAGGACAGTACTTTATCAAGCCCGTATCGCGCAGCGATAGTGGCAGCAAAAACGGCGCCCCCAGCTGGACCCGATTGGACCAGGCGCACAGGGAATTCTGCCGCGCTCTCAATTGAAATAATGCCACCACCGGAATGCATTAAAAACACATTGCACGACACGCCTTGGTCACGCAACCGACCTTCTAAGCGCCCCAAATAGCTCTTCATTAACGGTTTAATGTAGGCATTGGCCACCACCGTATTAAACCTCTCATATTCGCGCATCTGTGGGGAGACTTCTGAGGATATCGACACCATCACGTCTGGTACAACCTCATTTAAGACGTCTCTCACCAACTCTTCGTGTTGGCTATTGAGATACGAATGCAATAAGCCCACCGCGACGCTTTCATAAGCAGCGGCTTTGATTTGCTGTGCAAGTACTTCAACTTCAGCACGATCAAGTGCTTGATAAATTTCGCCCTGCGCATTTACTCGCTCGTTGAGCGTGTAACGTTGCTGGCGAGGTAGTAAGGGCTCAGGCAAGCTTAGGTTTAAATCGTATTGCTCAAATCGAGACTCAGTTCGCATTTCAATCACATCGCGAAATCCTTGAGTGGTAATCAGTGCTGTTTTGGCACCACTTCGCTCAATTAAGGCGTTGGTGGCCAGAGTCGTACCGTGGATTATCTGTTCAATATCTGAGGGCGCAATTCCCGCCTTGTCACAGACCTGTTGCATTCCATCAATAATGGCATTTTCTGGTGCGATGTAAGTGGTCAACACTTTGGTTGAAAATTGCTGCTCGCCTTTCTCTAAGACTACGTCGGTAAAGGTACCGCCGATGTCTACGCCTAGACGTATGCCGTTTGAATGAAGATCTGTCATGATGCTTTTTTATCGGTTAAACAGTCAGCCAGTTTGCGGCTAAAGGATGATTGAAATGAGTCGTGATACTTGCTCGCGCACTGCTGCGCGATGTCTGCGGCGCTTTGCACCACCGCGGAACTTTTATGTTTGTCATAGCGAGCGGCAAAGCTCAGCGGGTCAGGAGTCCAACCGTAGTCAACCTTAATAAGCTGCTCACTCGCCAGTTCGTGTTCGACCATTGGCGCCAACAACGCAGCAATTCCGTAACCGTCAATGGTCATTTGCAAACAAGCTGACAAATTACTCGACGGAACCAAGCGAGTTTTCAATTTAGGCCATTGAGCAAAATGCGCCGCGACGTCTTCGTAAGGTCGAGTTTGTCGCGCGTGGGTGAGGATTGGGTAAGCACTTAAAGCTTGCGCATCAAGTGGCCCGTGAACGTCAATGCCTAACGACGGTGACGCCACCCAAATAATCGGATAAACGCCAAGACAATGCTCGCCAGATGCTTTGCGCGCAAACGGCCCACTTTGAAAGGCTAAATCAATATTTCGCTCGGCTAAGTCTGTTTCCAACTTTGAAGACAAATCTACACTGAGTTCTATCACGACATTGGGAAAGCGCGCTTTAAACGCTTTCATGAAATCGCGCAACCAGGTATGAACTACCATCTCGTTAACACCCAGCCGCACGACACCATCAAAAGCGGTTTCGCCATTAGCCGCTTCGACGAACTCATCGACTGATGACAACACATTTCGCGCATAACCTAATAACTCATGGCCTTTTGATGTAAGGCGCACCGAGCCTGCGTCGCGTTCCATTAACACTGTCTTAAGCGACGTCTCAAGTGATGCTATTCGTGAAGAAATATTAGGCTGAGTGGTACTCAATCGTTCAGCTGCGCTACGAAAGCTGCCTAAATCAGCTACCAGCACAAAGGTTTCAAGTTGTTTAAGATTTAGCTTCAAGTTTCTAACAAATGG
>CAYQVT010000312.1:0-3897 GCA_964420885.1 uncultured Gammaproteobacteria bacterium | reverse complement strand
AAAACCGAGGCATTGTCTAACACGTCGCGTGCCCCCGCCGCCATTTTAACCGCCTCTTCGGATGGATAATTTTTAGGCGACACTAGGGCGAGATCGGTCAAACCCATTGTTTTCATCGAACGAGCGGCTGAACCGATATTGCCTGGGTGGAAGGTCCGCACCAATACGATACGAATGTTTTCGAGTCTCATAGTCACTATAGAAACTTGATTAAGTGTCGCGTCAGTATATCGCTCTACGGTTTTTCAGTATCGGTCCATTCTAGTAGCGGCTAGATTTTTTTTGATCGATTTTATGTTTTCTTCTACTGCGCTGCCCATTTTCAGCGCAACACTGGTTGCCAGCATATCCACTACGACAAGGTGAATGATTCTGGAAGTCATAGGAGTAAATAGATCAGTGTCTTCGGCAGTAACAGCGTTAAGTACGAAGTCACATTGGCCAGAGAGCAGTGAACCCTGAGAGGTGATGCCGATGACGGTGGCGCCTCTTTCTCGGGCTAGTTCAGCGTTCACAATCATTGCGTCGGTTCGCCCTGTGTATGAAATGAACACACCAACGTCGTTTTTGTCGAGCATTGAGCACATCATGCGCTGATTAATAAAATCGGTATGGGCAATAACAGGCATGCCGAAACGGAAAAATTTGTGTTGTGCGTCGAGCGCAACGGAACTGGATGCGCCCATACCAAAAAAATTAACACTTTTACAATTCGCGATGGCACTAGCCGCTGCTTCTAAGGATTCCGGACGAATGCTATTGCCTAAAGATTGAATACTGCTTTGGATCGACGTCATGATTTTGCTAATCACGATACTAGTAGAGTCATTACGATCTAAGTTTTCGACAAACAGTTGGCCGTTTGAGGAAATCTCTTGCGCAAGCCTCAGTTTGAAGTCGGGGTAGCCATCGCAGCCTAGCTTATGACAAAAACGATTCACCGTTGGCTCGCTCACTTCAGCCTCTGTAGCGAGCGAGGCAATCGATTTATGGATGACCGCGCTTGGTTTTTCTCGAATGATGGCCGCCAGCTTTTTATCAGACTTACTCAAGCGAACTTGGTCACTGCTCATTAGCTGCAATAAAGAGGTTTGCGTGTGCATGGTCTGCTCCGATTAGACGTCTGATGTTGAGTCAGCAGGCGACTTATATTTTTGTAATTAAATTTCAATAATAGTCAATTATTCTAGAAACTCTAGAGAAATTTCACCTTATCGCGGTAATCGGCTCAAATAGTTGTGTTTTAAGGACTGATTTATTTGTAATATTTATACGATTAATGTATTTTTATCTGTAGCTATATTTCAATAAACCAGGTTAATTGAAATATAATTACATTTTGTGTATTATTTAAACGTACAATTGTTGAACAGTTGACAGGAAGATAATTCTAACCAAGTTCAGAGAAAGTATTTTGAGTGGCAGAACCTCAGTTAGAGCGCCAGCAAATTAGAGAGAAGACAGGATCATGTATAAAATAGCGATTAACGGTTTTGGAAGAATAGGGCGCAATGTGTTGCGTGCTATGTACGAATACAATAAGAACGAGCAAATTCAAGTTGTCGCTATCAACGATTTAGGTGAAGCGGCCATTAATGCACACCTCCTTAAGTACGATACCGTGCATGGCGAGTTTGCAAAAGATGTCGAGGTGGTTGGTAACGCCTTATTGGTCGACGGTGACGAAATAAAGGTATTCGCCGAACGCAACCCTGCAAATTTGCCATGGGCCAAGTTAGATGTTGATTTGGTTCTTGAGTGCACCGGCTTCTTTACTGATCGTGAAGGCGCCAGTGCGCACCTTCAAGCGGGCGCAAAGAAGGTGTTGGTGTCGGCGCCAGGTAAGAACCTTGATGCTACCGTGGTATACGGGGTGAATGATGATGTTCTAAGAGAACGTGATACCTTGGTTTCTAACGCATCATGTACAACAAACTGTTTGGCGCCAATTGCCAACGCGCTGCATGATGAACTGATCATTGAAAAAGGTCTTGCTAATACAGTGCATGCTTATACAAATGATCAACGCTTGAACGACGTGTACCACACCGATTTGCGTCGCGCGCGCGCGGCGGCCCATTCAATGATCCCGTCGAAAACAGGTGCGGCAGCCGCGATAGGCTTAGTTGTCCCCGATTTAGACGGAAAATTAGATGGCTTATCGGTTCGTGTGCCGACCTTAAACGTATCCTTGTTAGACCTCACTGTTAATGTGGGTCGCGATACCACAGTTGAAGAAGTGAATACTATTTTAGAAACGGCCGCGAAGGCCTCGAAAGGCGGCGTGTTTAAGATAAATACTCTGCCGTTGGTCTCCAGCGATTTTAATCATAACCCCGCTTCAAGTATCGCCGATTTAACGCAAACAAGGGTGTTTGGCAATATGGTTAAGATCTTAGCTTGGTACGACAACGAATGGGGTTTTTCAAATCGTATGATTGATACCGCCATGCGTATGTTGGAACTGGGGAATGAGATGCAGCTGTCACAAGCCAGTTGAGCTATAGAAGGCTACCGAAAGATTTCGTGGAATGGACGTGTTGTTAGCAAGGACGCTATTTTATATTTCAGATTGACGGCAACAACTAAAGTTCTTAGATAGCGTTAACGCTATCGAGGCGTACGTGAGATCACCAAAAGCGTTATGCTAAGGAATTTGAGAAAACGCTTGCTCCCAACAAACCAGGGCTCGGGTGGGTAATTAACCAAGTGGGCACGCTCTTCATCAATTGACTGTGTCGACCCTTATTTTCGAATCCTTGTCTAAATCTACTGTCAGCTAGTTGGTTCGGATAGCGTTGGCAAATTCCTCCGCCCACGAAGACACCATCGTAAGCGCCGAGCCCAAGTACGATATCGCCAGCCACTTGACCGAGAATTTCAAAAAATAATTCGAAAGTTTGTTGGCATATTGAGTCCGTTTGATTGATACCAGCTGTGGCTATTTCTGCCGCACTAAGCCCCGGGTTTTCTTGATCATTGATGACACACAAAGCATCATGAAGATTAACCAAGCCTGGCCCTGAAAGAAGCCGTTCACGAGAAATGCGATCATTAAACTTGTTGTGGAGATAATTTAGGACTTCTCCCTGTATTCTATTCTCAGGAGAAAATCCCACGTGCCCTCCCTCAGTTTCAGATGGTATCAATCGATTGTTTCGGCGTAATAAGCCCGAAACACCCAATCCACTACCGGGACCTAGTGCCCCGACGGTGTAGTCGCCATCTGGTAGGCCAGTCCAATCACGGCCTAAATTGATCAAATCGCTGGAGGTAAGGTTGCTCAAACTGTAAGAAATCGCCTCCCAATCATTTAATAAAGCGACCTTTTCCAGTCGGTAGCGTTCGCGAAGGTTGTGACAATTGATGGACCAAGGACTATTAAGAAATGTCACCGTCTCGTTACGAATTGGGCCTGCGACGGCTAAAGAAATTGCGCCTAACTGTTTTATGCCTTGAGATTGTAAATAAGCGTCGATCGCGTCGGTCACTTGTTCAAACTCAGCCGCTTGTAAGGTTTGTGTTTGAGCATAGTAGGGCGCTTCGCTGGTTCTCAATGCAAAGCGCGCATTGGTACCACCAATATCGGCGATCAAAATAGGCAGATTTTTCATAACGAGAGCGATTTAAATAGCAAATGATGTATTGCATTGGTGTTTAACGTTGCTTTCATAGCCCAATTGCTGTGAAACGTCTAATTTACAACATCTTTGTGGACATTCTAGTCTATCTTCGATACATCTAGGGCGAGCAAGTAAAGTTTGATAAGCAAATTATGATTTATTTAATTGGTGCCAAGCTCTTTTGTTGCTCTCTTAGTGACTATGTTGCCAAATACGAGCACATTCAATTTGAAATAATCTAACATTTTACATAAAATATGTAAATAAATTACAT
>CAYQVT010000311.1:0-3918 GCA_964420885.1 uncultured Gammaproteobacteria bacterium | reverse complement strand
ACGCAGCGATTAAATCAGCCGATAAGGTGGTTACTCGTACCTACACAATACCCACCGTATCGCATGCACAATTGGAACCGCAAAATTGCATTGCCCATGTCACCAAAACAAAATGCACCATCATCGGCCCGTTTCAAAGCCCAGGGGGTGCTTCGGTACAAGCATCAAAAGTAACCGGTTTCGACCGAACCGACATAGACGTACAATACACACGTCTGGGCGGCGGCTTTGGTCGACGACTCACCAGTGATCACGTAGCTGAAGCGGTTACGATCTCCAAAAAGAGTGGCTTACCGATCAAATTAATTTGGACACGCGAAGACGATTTAGCCCACGATTTCTACCGCCCAATGGGGCACCATCAAATGACTGCTGCGGTTGACAATAGTGGCAGAGTCACCGCGTGGGCGCATCGACTCGCAGGCACTCCTAAGCATTTTCGACGAGGTAGAAAACCAGAAGAATTGTACGATGCCGATATGTACATTGACGATTTTCCTGCAGGTTTAGTCGACAATCTACAAAATGAATATCATATTGCTAAGTCAGGCTTACCACAGGGTAGCTGGCGCGCGCCTGCTCACACAGCGAATGCCTTTGTGGTGCAAAGCTTTCTCGATGAACTCGCAACTGAAATCGGCCAAGACCCTTTAGAGCTTCGGCTAACGATGCTGGGTACGGCCCAGCAGCTTAGCTACGACCAACACGGCGGCCCAATTTTCGACACCGGCAGACTGGCCAACGTATTGAAAGCCGCCGCCAAAATGGCAAACTGGGGCCGCGCCATGCCCGAAAAAAGAGCGCTCGGTCTTGCTGGCCATTTTACCTTTGGTGGGTATTGCGCTCAGGTTGCTGAAGTTGAACTTATTAATCAACGTGAGTTCAAAGTTCACAAGGTGTGGAGTGCGATCGACGTTGGTATTGTGATCAACCCTGAAGGCGTAATAGCTCAGGTGGAAGGCGGTATTAACGATGGATTAAGTACAGCTCTAGGGCAACAGATCAAGCTTGAGGGTGGGCGCGTAATCACCGAAAACTTTGATACCTATTCGATGATGCGTATTAACGATTCTGTGACCAGTATCGAAGTTGAAATTGTAAAAAATGACCATTCACCCGCTGGAGTTGGAGAGATGGGCTTACCGCCACTCGCACCTGCGGTGGCAAACGCCATTAGTGCAGCCGGTGGATCAAGATTACGTGACCAACCGTTTAAATCACATTTAATTTAGTTATCAGTTACGCAGAATTCATGCCATCTAATTAGGCATGCCCATAAGTCGAAGGTTGTTCCTCGGTGAGTTGTTTTAGCAGCGTGAACACCCTACTTTCCTTACCAGGCTCATTTAACACTGAGCGAAGGCCAAACTTTAAGTCCCTATACAAAGCGTGCAGGATCGGGTTTTTAGTGCGGCGCGAATGACGCATTATTTCACACAACACTTCGTCACCGGCAAGATCTATCGAGACCTTATCGACCACTTTGGCTGCGCGGCAAAAATCCGAAATAATCTCCCAACAGTGCGGACACAGCCACGATATCGGAATGTCAGATATACCGATCCTCTGACCATTTTGATTTACAAACATGTTTACTTCCCCCAATTGGCAAGAATTAAAGCAAAATCAAACTGGTAATTCTAGCGTTGAAAGTGAGAAAAGGACTTTTTCCCAATGTCCAAAGAGCAAAGACTTAGTGATTAAATAACAAGCTAAACGGCGTCGATAAAGCCATTTTTGATCGCATATCGCGTGAGTTCGACGCTATTTTTGAGATTGAGCTTCTGCAGCAAGTTAAAACGGTGATTGCCAACGGTTTTGATTGAAATGTTGAGCCGATCGGCCATTTCCGCGTTACTTAAGCCTTCGAGCACCAGCTCCATCACCTGATACTCTCTAGACGACAACTGCGGCTGCTCACCGCGTAAATATTCTTCTACAGCAGGTGCTATCACTTGCTCACCGCTTTCCACTGCCGCAACGGCTTTCATCATTTGCGCGCCATTCATATCTTTTATCAAGATACCGTCGGCTTTATACTCTAAAAATTGCTGGAATACTGAGCTAACGTTCACACCAGTGAGCATAATCACTTTTAAAGATTCGTACCTCTTTTTTACGTATTTAAGAGTTGCCAAGGAGCCACCTCCAGGCATGCGATAATCCATTATCAACAAATCAGGAAGCTGTTGTTGCAAACCTTGTCGTAGGTCTTCTACATTATCGAATTCGCTGATAACGGTGTATCTTGGCACCGTATCGAGTGCGATTCTTAGACCTTCGCGAAACAAGGCATGGTCGTCTGCCAGGGAGATTTTCATATCGGGTTAATGACGTCAACTACGTTTTAGACAATCATGAATCGAGTCGCTGTTCGTGATTGATTGCAGTGAAGTTGAGCGCTTTAATGCTATAACTGAGTGTAGTTTACCTCAGCTGACGTGAAACGCCCCTATCTATTCACTTTTTTACGACATCAATTTTCTCAGAGTACTGTTCAGCAAGGCAATATTTACCGGTTTTAATAAACAATTAAAACCGTATTCCGATGCTTTACGAAGCAATTGACCAGACTTGTCTCCGCTAATGATGACGCACGGAATATCCAACTCGAACTCTTGTTTTAGTTGATCAATTAGCTCGATACCGTTGATTTGTTCATGCAAACGATAATCACTCAATATAATATTGGGTTGTCTCGTTCTTAAGCACGCTCTTGCCTGGTCTGGAGTTTCAGCAATATCGACCTCACAACCCCAGCTTTTCAAAATCAGCTGCATGCCTTGTAAGGCGTCGACTTCGTCATCTATCACCAAAATCTTCACACCAGTCATCGAGGCAATTTCCGATTCTTTAGAAAACGGTTCGTGATCAGAATCTGGGCACACAGGTACTTTAACGGTAAACACTGAGCCTTCGCCTAAGGTAGAGGTCACCGAAATTGGGTGATCCAATAAGGCCGCAATTCTCTTTACGATGGCAAGACCCAGACCGATACCCTCGCTTCGCTGCCTTTTTTTATTGATGATTTGGTGGTACTCATCAAAAATGTTCGACTGTTCTTCTTCGGTAATTCCGACACCGGTATCGCTTATCGAAATGTTGATATGGTCTCCTTCTCGCGCTTCTGAGACCACCACCGACCCAACGTCAGTGTACTTTATCGCGTTGCCAATTAGGTTCCTTAGAATTCGTGTTAGCAAGGCAGGGTCACTGGCAACACACAGTGATGATGGCACATAGTCTAGCGCGAGGCCTTTACTGTCTGAGACAATTTTTAATTCCTGCACGACAGGATAAACAACCCCAGCGAGATCTACCGACTGCATTGATACCCCGATTGCGCCTTCGTCGAAACGGGATATTTCGGTAATTGATTCAAACAGCTCTTGCAACGCATTAAAGGCACGGTCAGCACCATCTAGCGCCGTATAGTCAACCGATCTTGAGTCCCCAAGCTGTACTCGGTGGCTGTATAGAAATAAACCCAAGGAATTTAGTGGCTGTCTGAGATCATGGCCAGCAGCGGCCATAAAATTAGATTTCTCTGCATTGGCTAGATCAGCTTTTTCTTTTTGGTGCGTCAGATCTTTTAGAAGTTTCTCGTTTTCTAGTTCGGCAGTGTGAGCGCGTTTTTGCAGCTTTGAGATACTAATCACCAAAAAACTTACGTACAGCATATAAGTAGCCATGATGACTGCAAAAAACAAATAACCCATCTCCAGCATCTTGACCACCAAGCCTAACACCACCGGAAACACATAGATTAATGGAAGCTCCGTGGTGTAGGAGGTGTTGTTCTGCCCAGCCCCGGTCAAGACACCTGCAAAAATAATGACAAAACCAACGAACACTTCTGGGTCATCAACGGGCGGAAGAAACAAATACCCGCCGACCGCCCATAGACACACCAAGGCA
>CAYQVT010000310.1:0-3942 GCA_964420885.1 uncultured Gammaproteobacteria bacterium | reverse complement strand
CGTAGTTACTAAGTTCATACTTTTAACCAAATCGACATTGGTCTCGAGTTTTGAATCAGTCTTTAATATCGAGCTAGCCCAAGGGCCTGCGGCATTTAATACAGTCTTACACTGAATACGGAATTGTTCCCCGCTTATTAGGTCGGTAACCACAGCCCCATTAACCGAACTGTTGTCAATTTCTAGGCCATCGACTTGCACGTAGTTGCAAACGACAGCACCTAACTCGTTAGCGTGTTGTGATACTTGCATGACTGCGCGATCCGCGTGTTCTACTTGCGCGTCGTACCAAATAGCGCCACCAGTCAGCTTTTCGGTTTTAATATTAGGTGCGAGTTTTCGGCATTCTTGGCGAGACATAATACGCCCAGCGGGAATCTTGCGACCTTCCCTGAGCCTATTATTGCGGCCAATTCTAAATAGGCGAAATAAACTAATGCCAGCAAACATTGCCAATGGACCGCGCATTCCATGACCGTAGGTCGGCATCAAAAACGGCAATGGCTTAACTAAATGGGGGGCGGTCCTCAACCAAATTGTTTGTTCCTTTATCGACTCTATGGTGCGTTTGAAATTTAGGTGCTGCAGATACCGAATCCCTCCGTGAATGGTCTTTAAAGAATTATGGCTGGTGGCGCCACAGATATCTCCTTTATCAATCACGGCAACACTGAGGCCTCGCAATGAAGCGTCTCGAGCTGCGCATGCGCCGTGCGACCCTCCGCCGATAATAAGCACATCAAAGGTTTTAGTTTTAAGTAGTGACGTGTCGCGCTTCATGCTGGTTTGCTAACTAGGGCCAGTAAATGATAACCGGTTTTTCCTATCAACGATTTAGGAAGCGCATTATAAGGGTGCACAAAAAAAGAGTTATAGATCAATGCCTTCCAACCCGTATGCACTTCGGTAACTTTTGGAAACCGTTCGACAACAATTTCTCGTTGTTTAAACGGAACCAGCATTGCATCGAACTCGTTATAGTTGAATCGGTGAAACACTGGCGCGTCTAAGTAATCAATTTTTAAGCCCGCCAGCTTGTGTAGAAAATATAACCAAGAGCCACGATTAATGGTCATTAACAATGCGGTGCCACCGGGTCTTAACACTCGCGATACTTCTCTGATCATATCTTCAGGTTTTGGCGTAAAATGCAGCACTGTATGGCAATAAACGAAATCAAAACTATTGTCGGCAAAATCCATTGCTTCTCCATTCATAAGCTCAAAGCGACCACGTAGGCCTCTCAATTCGAAGTTTTGTTTCGCAAGGCGAATCGCTTGTGGCGAAATATCAATGCCGGTAACCTCGGCGCCCCCTTTTGCGAAGCGAGATAAGTCAGTGGCTAAACCACAACCAATATCCAACACAGATTTTTTCGCATAGGCATTATAGTCGACCACTTTAGGTAAATAATCTAGCTTTTCAAAGCGGTAGCGTTCAACCTCTTTGAAAAAGGCCTCACTGCCAATCTCTAGTTCGTTGGCGACCTTCCAATTGGACACATTGTGGTCCCAATACTGACTGACTGATTGGTTGACATCCACTAGTGCTGCACCTCAATTACACTTAACATTCTATTGTATACGTCGCCCACCATTTCGATATAGGCGTCGTCAGAGAAATGCTCTTCGGCGTAATCGCGCGCGGCTTGAGCAATGTCAGCCGCGAAACTGGAATCGTTCAACACTTTATTGATGCCATCTGCAAAGGCTTGCGGGGTCGCCTCTACTAGGCAGGCTGTATTCGTATTTAAAATTTGAGTATGCGTTAGTCGGTCGGTCGCGACCAACGGCTTGCCCGTACGCATGTAATTGTAAATTTTGAGCGGCGTGTTAGTACCTCTAGACCTAGGTGAGACGATTAGCGTCGATAGATCGATTAGATTAGGAATATTTGACGGGTGTACGGTGCCGGTGAATTTAATATTCTTATCTAATCCTAATTCATGCGCTTGGGTTTTATACTGTTCGACTTGTTTGGGATTACCACCGACCATTAACGCCGTGGCGCTTGGATGCGATTTCAGTACACTCGGCAGCGCATCGAGTAACAAGTCTATGCCTTGGTAAGCCTCAAAAGTGCCGGTATACAGCAATACTGGGCCATTGCCTATTTCAAGCTTGGTGCGCCAATCAATCTCGTTGGGCTGAAAAACTTTGCGGTCTTCGCCGATGTTCTCGATCATTCGATGTGGCTTATTCGCGTAGCCTCCGTCAACAATTTTTCCGAGATCATCGCAAATGGTGATAATGCCATCGCAGCTCGACAAAACCCTGTGTTCTAGATTTTCAAAAACTTTGCGGAAGGCGCTAATGTTATAGGCTTTAAAGTTCGACAGCTGCTGAGGAAGGCTACTGTGCATATCATAGAGGTGCGGGATTTTATATTTTTTACCAAGCCGAAGAAAAAAGAAGGCTGCTTCTTCGTGCGAATGGAACACATCGTAGTGTTTGCGTTTAAGGGCTTTTTTTGTGTCGAAATACAGAAAAATATCTAAAAATATCTTAGCAATAGAAGGCCCGATTTTGACTCGATCGACCAACGGCAGACGCTTGCTTCGGATAATGGTTAAACCCTCCATCTCTATGTCATCGCCATAGCCGTAAGTGATTAAATCCACTTTATGGCCTAAGGCCAGCAGCGCTCGAATTCGATGTAATACGCTAAACGGCGTGCCTCGCGCTGAGAAGAAGGGTTGTGGAGCAACCATTAAGATTGACAGATTTGGTCTAATTTGTGTCATATAAGTGCTGCCGTTACTGATGCTCGAAAGGCCTCAAATACTGACATTCGTAACGGATTTGCAGAAATGTATAAAGCCAGAATTCGAGCCGCGATGGTAACCCATGCGCCTTCATTTTTGTACCATTTGAACTCAAAGAGTCATGAGAACAATAGGGCAGCAAAGCGATTGCCCCAATGTATTTCAGGGTAGATGCTAACTGCAGGTACGTGTTGTCTTCTTAAATACGGCGCGCAGGCAGAAATTTGTTAGGATATGCAGTAGCTAATCTCGCTATTATTGAATTGGAGCTAACTTTAATGAGAATTACCGTGAGAAAAAGGGCCTTGTGTCGACTATTTTTGGTGCTATTAATTGTGTTCAGTGGGCGAACGAGCGCCGTGACCCTATCTGAACTGACGGTCAAAAATGAATTGAAAAGTGGTTTTGTTGATATTATCTATGATTCAGAGAAGGGGAAAATCTACCTAAAAGTTCATAACCTTAATCAAGACTTTATTTATCAAACCAGTCTTCCTAGTGGCTTGGGCTCAAATGATGTGGGTCTGGATCGCGGCCAATTGGGAAACACCGCGTTAGCGGTTTTTGAACGCGCTGGGAATAAATTGTTTCTTCGGCAGAAGCCGACGAAGTACCGTGCAAAGACCGACAACGTTCAGGAAGCCCAAGCGATTGATGAGGCCTTTGCTTCATCTATTTTATGGGGCTTCGCAATTGAAGATTTTGGTGGAACGGGTGATGACGAATGGGTGCTGGTGGACGCCAGCGAATTCGTTTTACAAGATGTCCACGGCGTTGGGCGCACGCTGACAAAGCAAAAACAGGGTAAGGGCTATACGGTCGACCCATCGCGCTCGGCCGTAGACCCGAGTCGAACGAAAACATTTTTGGATAACACCGAGCTGCGAGCAACCATTACCTTGGTGGGAGATGAACCGGGGAATTTCGTTAGACAAACCACACCCAATCATTATGCGATAACGCTAAAAATGCACCACAGTTTTGTACGTTTGCCGGATGATAATTATCAACCTAGGCCTTACATCGCTAAAAGTGGTTATTGGGGTGTTGCGTTTAAAGATTATGCGCAGCCAATTAACCATAATATCGACCGCAAAGTGATTGGCCGACACCGGCTACAAAAAAAAGACCCGACTGCGACCGTTAGCGAGGCGCTTGACCCGATTGTTTATTACATA
>CAYQVT010000309.1:0-3965 GCA_964420885.1 uncultured Gammaproteobacteria bacterium | reverse complement strand
TGTGAGTGTGCTCAATAAAGACACTCTATTAGACAAACTCAATCGAGCCGGCGTTAAAAATCGGGACATAGAATACCCAGGTGTGTCTCACGTCGGCTTGCTGCTCAAATTGCACCCTTGGTTCGATGCAAAGTATCGCGCGGCCGATGATATCGATGCATTTTTTAAACCACTGCTTAACTAAATACGTGCAATTACGGCGCGCAAAGCGCAGCGATACACAAACCGACTATCACCGTTAGCCTAATCGTAACTTAAGGCGGTTGCCTTACCTGAGAATACTCGGTAAATAAAAATTGTGTACATAATGATGCATGGAAGCGCAATACAAACCCCATAAAACGTAAACAATAATGCGCTTGTATGCGAGGCGGCTTCCCAAATCGTCATCTGCCCGATAATGATGTCCGGAAAAATACTATAGGCTAAACCTAAGGCCGCCATCAAACATACGATCACCGGGCAGATAAATAGGAACCACGGGTTCAATTGCCTGAGACTATCAACATCTCTTCGTAGCAGCACGGTCAAAATAATTAAAGCGATGGCACTGGAAATAGGAATTGGCATCAGGCCTATAAAATTGGGCAGCTGGAACCAACGCTCTGCAATTACATCACTTACTAAGGGCGTCGCAATTGACACAAAAAACAAGCCCAAAGACATCGGCAAAACAGATTTACGTGCCCAGCCAACCGATTTAGCAAATAGGTCTCCGTCGGTTTTTATTAACAACCATGTCGCTCCTAATACACAGTATAACGCCGGTAAACACAAGGCTATTAAAATTGAGAATACAGTATTGGTTAAAGACCCTGAAAGGCCTGTAATGTAAGAGCCTAACATCCACCCTTGTGCCATCGATGCCACTAAGGAACCGACAAAAAAGATACGATTCCACATTGCCTTCTTGTTGTCACCCGCTTTTACCCTAAAGTCGAATGCGACCCCTCGCAAGATTAGCCCAAGCAACATAATAGTAGCGGGCAGGTAAAGCTTGGTTAAAATAATTCCGTGAGCACTCGGGAAGGCGATTAGCAAGACTCCAATCCCCATAACGATCCAGGTTTCATTAGCATCCCAAAATGGGCCAATAGACGCAATCATGACGTCTTTCTGATCATCATCAGCGAGCGGCAGTAACAGACCAACGCCTAAATCGTAACCGTCCAAGATTACATACAATAATAATGATAGCCCCATGATGGCGACAAAAATTAATGGTAGTGCCGTTTCCATTATCATTCTCCTATTTCAAGCTGATGGGACTATACGCACGATCTTCTGGGTGTTGGCCAGGTAAGCCGTAATTGTGCATATGCAGTAATGACTGAGCTGGTTTACTGGACATATAGAATATCGCTCCGATATAACTGAGCAACAAAAAGGCGTACATCGCGATGTACGCGCTCAAGGTCGTGATTAAAATTCCCGAGGAATGATCAGCCACAACTTCGGCGGTAGTTACCAAACCAGTTACCATCCAGGGCTGTCGGCCAATTTCTGTCACGTACCAACCTGCGAGCACGGCACCCCAGCCCGAAAAAGTCATCGCAAACAGTATTTGTTGGCTCAGTTTATTAACCGAGTCCTTACGCCACAATTGCCAACAACAAGCCCAGGAAACTAACAGCATCAATAGACCCAAGCCTACCATCACTCTAAATGCCCAAAACACTGGTGCCACGGGCGGGTGTTTACCTTCAAAATCGTTGAGGCCTTTGATCTCGCCGTTCCATTCATGAGTCAAAATCAGGCTTCCTAATTTTGGCACCTTTATCGCGGCGTGGGTGGTTCTTTCTGTCTCATCGGGAAATCCAAACAAGGTCAACGCCGCCCCTCGTTGAGTTTCCCATATACCCTCCATTGCAGCGATTTTCGCGGGCTGATGTTTTAAGGTATTAAGACCGTGTAAGTCGCCTAAAAATACCTGAGTGGGGGTAAGAATCGCGGCTGCAACAATCGCGACCCTAAGCACTTTTAAGGTTGCCGGACCATCAACGCCTCTTAGTACTCGCCACGCGCTGACACCAGCAACTAAAAACGACGCCGTAATCAAACTCGCCACCATCATGTGCGCAAATCGATATGGAAACGAAGGGTTAAAAATAACCGCCGACCAGCTCTCAGCAATCATCACTCCTTCCTCAAAAGTAAATCCACTTGGCGTTTGCATCCACGAATTAAGGCTCAATATCCAAAATGCCGAAAGTGTGGTTCCTAAGGTTACTATCGCAGTCGCAACTAAGTGCAAACGATTCGATACACGACTTCTTCCAAATAGCATGATACCGAGAAACGAGGCTTCAAGAAAAAAAGCAGTAAGCACTTCATAGCCTAAGAGCGGGCCAGCTATGTTACCTACTTTCTCCATGAAACCCGGCCAATTAGTTCCAAATTGAAAACTCATGACGATACCCGTAACAACACCAAGAGCAAACGTCAGAGCAAACACCTTCACCCAAAAAGCGTAAATAAATTCCCAATGCGGATCCTTGGTTTGGGTATAACGAATACGAAAGAACAGTAAAAAGTAGCCTAGCCCGATCGTGATGGTCGGGAACAATATATGAAAACTTATATTCAACGCAAATTGAATACGCGACAAGAGAAATGGATCGAACTCCATAGCAGCTACCTTGTAGTTTCAACTGCTAAGCAGTATAGGCTACTAGTTCACTTTAGCCGATGAAGAATACTTATGACAGCAATACGAAATTGTTATTTCACAAAAAAAACCGCTCACCTAAAGCGGTTTTCTTGTCTCAAACCTTAGGGTTAAACCGCATGCATTCCTGCGTATAGATTTCTAAATGCTAAGAATGCAACGCCATATGCGGCGAGTGCCACCAACATGGTGGCTATAAAGCCGAAATACACAGAAAATATGGCACAAAAAACACCGCCAGTTACGGTAAATAAACCGTTTAAAGCCCACGCCCATGCCACAGTACCCTCAGGTTTATTTTCAACCGCAAGTACGCCCATAGGGAAAGGCATGCCTAAAAAGAACGCCAATGGAAAAATAATAATAATTGATGCCAAAATTCTTAACATCGTTCGCAGTTCTAATAAGCCATCAAAAATAAATGCCTGACAAAAAATAACGAAGAAAGTAGCAAGCGCAATGCCAGCAAAAGGCAGCCAAGTTTTTGATCGTTCCATTAACTGTAATTTTTCGGATGCCAAACTACCTATCCCGGCACCGAACAGGAAGGTAAATAAAACCGTGGTATAGGCGTAAAGAGGAAAACCGATAAGCTTCATGAAAATCTGAATGAAAACCAGTTCAAACACGATAAAACCTAAACCCAGACAGCAAAAATAGGTCATGAAACTGGATTTACCTTGCCATTTTTCGCGCCCAGTCTTAGCTAAAAGTAAGGGGCCAAAGGTGAATACCAATGCGAATATAATCGCGGCGCCGGCGCTGATTATCAAATGCATTACATCTACCGGATAGCCAGTTTTCTTTTGCGAATTCATCAATTCCGATACACCTTCATTGACGTAACGACTCTTATCGTATTTCGGTAGGGTTTCCAATGACGTGCGCAAAGAATTAAAAAACGGTCTGTTATCGGTCGGTTCTTCTATTCTATAGGGAGCTGCGTCTATGACAGACTGGGGTAAACGGCCGACAAAGAAATCCTCTGGTAAGAACGAGCCTTCGACATTAAAGGGATCAACCGGGTAGTTAAATTGAGGCATCATTTCCTTTACCTTGTTAACTTCCTGTTGTGTCCATGGAGACATTTTAATTAACAAGGTCGGTAAATCATCTCGCCTACCTGCCGTGTCTGACACCAATACGTGTTTACGAAAGTCTCCGCGTCCCATCTCGGCCCATGCACGCGAGGCAGTGGCGACCATTTTCGGGTATATATGGTGATTAATATGTAATATCCCATCCTCTGACAAATGGGAGAAATATTCTTGGTAAGCTTCGACCGTTTGCAAATAAA
>CAYQVT010000308.1:0-3975 GCA_964420885.1 uncultured Gammaproteobacteria bacterium | reverse complement strand
ATAATTTTTTTATAAGTTTTAGGTAGTTAGCAACGCATTGTAACAACTTACATCACTTTTAAGCAAATCAACAGGGCTTTCAGTCAGAAAGCGCACATACAACCTAGCGAAGTCTTTTAAGCTTCGTGTTTTTATTGCATTACTCAATCAGCGATACCTATTATTAACTTATCAATCACAACGTCAAGTATCTTGTTGATTTAGACCTTTCCGCATTTTTACATCATGCCAATATTAGAGATAGTCCTTAACCAAACATTCTGCAATTTGCACGCTATTGGTTGCCGCTCCTTTGCGAACGTTATCAGATACCACCCATAGATTAATGCCTCTGGGGTGAGAGATGTCTTCACGAATACGGCCTACGTAGACACTGTCAGATCCTGCGGCGTCTGTCACAGCGGTTGGGTATCCACCATCATTGCGATCATCGATCACGATCACCCCGGGTGCATTATTCAGTAAATCTGTGACCTGTTCGGTGCTGATTTTTTCTTTGGTTTCAATATGACACGCTTCTGAGTGACCGAAAAACACAGGTATGCGAACCGCTGTTGGGTTGACCACTATACTTTCGTCGCCCATAATTTTCTTGGTTTCCCAAACCATTTTCATTTCTTCTTTGGTATAACCATTTTCCATAAACACATCAATTTGAGGTAAGGCATTAAAAGCAATTTGCTTGGGATACACGTCAGCTCTAATTTTTTTGGCGTTGAGTAAATTTGCAGTCTGGCTCGCTAGTTCTTCCATTGCAGGTTTTCCTGTACCGGAAACTGCCTGATAGGTACAGACGTTAATACGTTCAATCCCTACTGCATCTTGAATTGGTTTTAGGGCAACCAACATTTGAATGGTCGAACAATTCGGGTTCGCAATGATATTAGTTTTCTTATACTCAGAAATCGCGTCAGAATTAACCTCGGGCACAACCAAAGGCTTGTCTTCGTCATATCTAAAATGAGAGGTGTTGTCTATTACAATGCATCCCGCAGCAGCCGCTTTGGGTGCAAACTCCGCCGAAATCGAGCCACCAGCCGAGAATAATCCAATTTGCACTTTAGAAAAGTCGAATTCTGCGAGATTTTCCACACGAATTGAATTTCCTTTGAATTTTTTGGTAGTTCCAGCAGAACGTTCGCTGGCTAATAAATACAATTTATCAACCGGAAAATCACGCTCCTCGAGCACGTCTAAAAGTGTTTCACCGACGGCGCCCGTTGCGCCCACAATAGCGACGTTAAATCGGCGTTCGCCATTTTTGGCATTTTGATTACTCATGAGACTCTCTTTTACTTCGCTTTATCTTTTATAAATGGTTGACCTTGTTAACACGTTTGACACTTGTTAATCGAGGCGTTACCTTGGTTAAAAATTAATGATTGAATTTAATCGGGTTGACGTTTTCAAAACGCCTTGGGCTGTAGCGTGTTAGCACAGCCGCGCGATTCTAACATGTTGAGTAGCGGATAAAGAAGACTAAATGAGTAAGGATTTCGTACAGATTAAGCGAATCAAAGGTAAGAGCCTTACCTTTAGTGAGTTTTGGTGCACCATAGCGTCTGAATTAGGTAATTCGCGATTAAAGGTTGATCGCAAGGCTCAATCAATTCGTTATTTTTTAGCCCTCGAGAGCGATCATCGAGCTTTTCTCAGAACACTTATTCATCAAAGCTACAAGCGGTGTCATTGCTACCATTTAAATGCCCCAATTGATGTGAATATTGTTTTGGATCTTTTAGGTGAAACAAATCATACGTTACAGGGTAGCAAAGAAGACGATTTGCTTGACATCGAACTTCTTGAAGAAATCGCCTGGTTAGTAAGCCGCCATTATCACCAACTCATCGAAATGCCAACATCCATGCTCCCGGATCAAACTTGCTTTTCGGACAAGTCTCCGAGTCAAGCCAGTTCCCGCTCATCAACTAACACTAATCAGATCGTATCCATATCTGGAATGAAAATCAGAAAAGCCAACCAAAAGCTCTGATCCATACCGAATTTCTTCAGTATCGTAACCTAACAACTAAGCCAACAGTATTTATATCCTTTACTGTACATTGAGCAAACAATTAGAGAATCAAACACCGCACCTTAGACATCACCCATTAATTCTCTCAAACCGTCTTCATCAACTATTTCTATTCCAAGCTCCCTCGCTTTCACTGCTTTGCTACCAGCATCGGAACCTACAACAACGATATCAGTTTTTTTCGATACACTTCCAGACACTTTTGCTCCTAAGGCTTTTAGACGCATCTTTGCATCCGAACGACTTAGGTCTTGCAACGCACCAGTTAAAACAATTGTTTTGCCATTGAGGGGCAGTGATTCAGGGTCTGGCAGCTCGGCAACTATGATTGGCGTATAACTTACCCCTGATTCGGTCAGCGCATTAAGTATGGTTTGATTATTTTCATCGGCGAAAAAACGAACAATATTTTCAGCCACGATCGGTCCAATATCGGGCAGTGCTTCCAATATTTCGGTTGTAACCCCTCGAAGCGCACTCAATCTTCCGAAGGTATTGGCAAGCTGTTCAGCCGTAGTTTCTCCGACCTGCGGAATCCCTAAAGCGTATAACAATCTTGCTAACTCAGTATTTTGGCTGTTATTAATACTGTCGATCAAATTTTGAGCTGATTTATCCGCAAAGCCGTCGAGACTAACAACTTGATCAAAGTTGAGTGAGTACAGGTCGGCGACATTGTTTATTAGGTTTTGATCTACTAAGGTGTCAACAATTTTGTCACCCATTCCATCGATATCCATTGCTTTACGTGAGACAAAATGTTTAATAGCTTGTTTTATCTGTGCACCGCAAATCAAACCACCAGAACAGCGGGCGATGATACCTTCTCCCTCTAAGACAATCTCTGAATCACATTCAGGACAACGAGTTGGAAATTTGAATTCGCTGGAACTCTCTGGGCGCTTATCGATATTTACCGAAACTATCTGTGGAATAACATCGCCGGCTCGACGAACTACCACGGTATCGCCTACTCGAACACCCAAACGTTGAATTTCAGAGTGATTATGGAGCGTTACGTTCGAGACAGTCACTCCACCAACGAACAACGGCTCGAGTCTAGCGACAGGTGTCACGGCACCGGTTCTACCAACTTGTACATTAATATCGTTTACCACCGTGCTCTTTTCCTGAGCGGGGAATTTATGCGCTAATGCCCATCGAGGCGCCTTAGCAATATAGCCAGCCGCCTGTTGCCAATCTAGTCGGTCTAATTTATAGACAATTCCATCGATTTCATAATCTAATTCGGTTCGAATTGAGCTCAAACGAGCAAAATAGTCCAAACACCCGTCTGCACCGTCAACTCTCTCTAATAAAGGGCAAATTGGAAAGCCCAAATTGCCCAAACGAATTAACGTATCTGAATGAGTTGCGGCGAAATTTTCATCACTAATAATCCCCAGTGAGTAGACGAATATGTCCAATGGTCGGCTGGCTGTAATTTTGCTATCAAGCTGGCGTAAGCTGCCGGCGGCGGCATTACGTGGATTAACAAATGGTTTCTTATCGAGCTTAGACTGGGTTTGATTCAAAGCATCAAAACCCGCGTGAGACATAAATACTTCACCACGCACCTCTAATCGCTCAGGAGCATCCTCTGGTAAGCGCAGCGGGATACTTCTGATTGTCTTTATATTCTGAGTAATGTCTTCGCCAATTCGACCGTCGCCGCGAGTTGCCGCGTGTTTAAGCAAGCCATTCTCGTAAAAGATGCTGACTGCTAAACCATCGAGTTTAGGTTCTGCAACGTAACCGAATAATCGCTCTTCAAGCTGGTCCAATTGCTTATGAAGTCGACGGTCGAATTCACGAATATCCTCATCACTAAAACCATTGCTAAGCGACAACATTGGACGTTCGTGCTTGATTTGACTAAATTCGGTTAGTGGCTTCGAGCCCACACGTTGCGACGGAGATTCAGGTGTCACGACTTCTGG
>CAYQVT010000307.1:0-3978 GCA_964420885.1 uncultured Gammaproteobacteria bacterium | reverse complement strand
CGGCGGACGATCTGTTTGACTTTCGGGAAAAGAGACAGGTTGATACCATCATCTTCGCTAAAGCGAGTATTCAATAATCTTTTCGTTACGTGGTAAGCGATTGTCGAAGGTCTCGCGAGTTTTCCGAAGGCTTCTTCCGCTGGTGACATTGATGTTTGAGCCCCCACAATACCAGATAGTATCGTCGTGCAAGGCCCAACTCTTTCAGGCGTTAAAACCATCTTACTGTCATCGTTGAAGTTCGCCCCAAAACGCTTTTCCGGTAACTCTGTTCGATACCCTTCTACGCGCGGAAATCGGATTTCTAAGGCCTGACGTTCTTTGACAGCCGCGACACGCGTTGTAGGTTTGGGCGCGCTTGGCGTTGAAATTGTAGGTTTGGCGGTGAAGTCAAAAGGAATACCCATAATATCGGCATATTCGACTTCGAACATCGGATTGCCATGCAGGTCAGTTTGATCGGCATGGGTTTCATAACTCAGGCGCCTTAACCCTCTACCCACGACCTGCTCACAAAGAAGCTGCGTTCCAAACGCTCGGACGCCCAATATATGGGTGACCGTGTTAGCGTCCCAACCTTCGGTTAACATCGATACCGAAACAACGCAGCGGATGGACTCGCCCATTCTACCCTTATCCCCAATAGTATTCATGACTTCGCGAAGGAGCTGTTCATCTGTGATTTTGGTGTTGGGATATTGGCGCTGAAACAAATCGATTTCAGCTTTCATTTCCTTTTTGAAAGCACTGGTCATTCCGCCCCCGGATTCTATCTGAGCACTATCAATCAGGAAAGTGTTGGGACGAGATAATCGCTGTCCATGTTCATCGAAATTTGAGAACATTCCAAGCTGAGCGGGTTTCCAGGTTGCTGCACGGTCATCAGTCTCTGGGATTTCGTAACCAGCTATCCAATCATGAACCAACTGGGATGTCGTTGTGTTGTTACAAACTACGATAAAAACAGGCGGGATAAGGTGGCCGTTAGCTTTCCACACTGCATCCGTTTGCACATAATGACTGTAGAGAGATTGTAACGCTGTTTGTAGCTTTAATGGAAGTTCTTCAGGCGAGCCTGATGTGCCGCCGGCCGAACGACCTTTCTTCGGCATTTGCTTGCCAATGTGATCCCAAAGATTTCGATAGACGGGCGTTTCGGATTGCGGAAGGTCATCTAGAATTGGCACCCGAGGTAATTTGACGATCCCGCATTCGATCGCGTCCATCAGTGAAAAGTCAGAGACGGTCCACGGAAACAAAGTGCCCTCCGGATACCCAGACCCTGACAAGAAAAATGGAGTGGCAGATAAATCATACACGCCAAGAATTCCCATGGTTCGTTTGACAGCTTCAATGCCGTTAATCCAAAGCCGGGCGGCCGCGTTATTCTCTTTGCCTTCTTTGGTTTTCTTATCAGCGGATGCCGGGTTCTCGCGATAACAATGGTGGGCCTCATCATTGATGACCAGAATATTTTTAGTCCCCATTAGATCGCCGAGCGACCGCCTGATCATTTCACCTTCGGTTTCTTTGGTTTTGATTTCTTCTTCCCGCCAGCCGGAAAGAGCAGACCTCGTCCCTTTGGACAGTTTCGTTTTTTCGCGTCTTTGGAAACTGTGGTAATTGGTAACGACGACCTTTGCCTTGCCGAGGTCAGGGAGCATATCTTTAGGACATAAATCCCGCTGCGAATAATAACTGTCCGGTCCAGACGGCATAAGAACACGCAAACGATCCTTAATCGTAATACCAGGCGCAATTAGTAAAAACCCTTTGGTGAAAAGTTTACTGCCAGGTGAACGAACCGAGTTTAAAGTTTGCCAAATAATGATCATGGCCATGACCGTTGTCTTGCCCGCACCTGTCGCCATTTTTAGAGAGATACGGAGAAGTTCAGGATTAGCTTCCTCATTGCCGCCTTTGATATGGTTCCAGATATTGGCGTATCGCCTTTGTTTTCGAGCAACCTCAGTTAGCCAGATTAAAGTTTCAACTGCCTCTCTCTGACAAAAGAACGGCCTGATAGTCTCAAAATTATTCTTGTCTCGCCAGTATTGAAGAAGTTTTTGCGTGGTCGGTGTAACGTTCCAGTCGACAGGATTAGGAAGCTCTCGCCAAGACTTTACGTGAGCCCTAATCTCATTGATGATATTGTGGGGATTGTATTTTTCGAGACCCGATTGCTCGAACATATCATCTTGAGATTTTGATTTCTTACTGCGTTTGGCTTTTGGAACTGGGGAATATAAATCTGAACGACGACGACCTATAAGGGCTGGTGCATTAGCGGGTTGACCATTCTCATCCAAATGATGATGTCGCGACGGCTCCTCATAAGGAGAGTTCAAAATCGGTTGCGCGAAAAAATCGACAGCTTGGTCGTTCATTATATTCCCCACACCCCCTAAAATGGGCAGGCTAATCCGTTGTTCATCAAAAAACAACGGCTTTCGGAACTTTGGTCAGAAACTCCCTGTCAAAATTTGATAATTATGAATTTAATAGCGGCGAGTGAAACTTGTAAAAGTAACCCCTGCTCCCAATATCTAGCTCATACACAGAAACAGGTAAAAATGTATGTCAGAAAATTCTGAGAACAATATAGAAATTTATAAACAGCGTTACGAGACATATCGTTATTTAGACAAATTGTTCTGGCAAATGTTTCAAATTGCAATTGGTTCAATCGCTGTCGTTGCCGCGATTTTGAAAATCGGCGACACGAGTTTTACGATCCCAATTGCTTTGATAAGTTTTCTTTGGGTTTTTATAGGTGGCGCAATGCTAAGACAAAGGGACGGCATTCGAACAAATCACGTAGCTCTCAAAAAAGCCGCCGATTCCATTGGAGATAACGATATTCCACGACCTAAACGAAACGGAATTTCTGACGTCATCGCAAAACTCATTGTCGCTTTGGGGTTTATTGGTTTTTCGATTAGCATTATTCTACATTGGTGCATTCAATGATCCTACCGAAGAGAAAAGTCTTTATCAGCTACTATCATGCGGATGATCAAAAATATAAAGAAAGTTTGTGTAAGTGGAATGAGCAAGCAAAAATTTTCATCGACAAATCCGTCGATAGCGGGAATATTGATGAAAATTTACCAGACCAGACAATTCGAGAAATAATTCGCGATCAGTACCTCAGAGATAGTTCTGTAACAATACTATTGGCCGGGCCAAATACAGCTGGCAGAAAGCATGTTGATTGGGAACTTTATTCCAGTATGTATAATGGCAAAATTAACAAGCAATCAGGGATACTTGTTATCAATTTGCCTGAAACTGGATGCACAGAAATTACAGCTGCTCACGGAAGTGTTGAAAAACAAGTAATCTACCCGGAATTTGAGAGCTGGTATGGGATTGACTCTTTTGCTGCGTATAGAAGGCGATACCCTCACTTACCTGACAGAATAATTGATAACCTTATTAATACTTCAGCAAACATTTCGGTTACGAGTTGGAACAAAGTTTGCCAAAATGAAAATTTTCTTCCGGCTTTGATTCACTTAACAGCTGAGGGTCGAGCAAAGTGCAATTACGATACCACACGTAAAATGCGCCGCGCAAACAGCCCGCAAACAAAAGCAGATCCATTTACGGAGTTATTCAAGCAAACGTACTGAGAAAAGCTTGAATTTAACCGCGATTTGTCAGCTGCCATATCTGTTAATTTAGAGATCGCGTCAAAATTCAAGTGATTGTTTTAATTGAATTTTTAAATTGACGCCAAATGGCATATTTTGTTTCCAACTTGATTTAAATCAATTAATTCAATAACATAATGGTCGCTAGCCCCCTAGCCTCAGGTGTGTCTCTTTTCTCACCTATATCCGGTACATAAACTCTAAGCTTCAAAGCAGCTAAGTATTCCTGTTTTCATTTTCTGCACTACGAAACATTTCACGATTGCTTAACAAGCTCACTTAACCTAGATTCCTTGCACATCGCTTTGTGCGATTGGGCCTT
>CAYQVT010000306.1:0-3982 GCA_964420885.1 uncultured Gammaproteobacteria bacterium | reverse complement strand
TGATGATAACGATGGCTTCAGAGACATTGTCGACGCTTTTCCATTAGACACCAGCGAAAGCCGGGATACCGATGGCGATGGAATTGGTGATAATACTGATCCAACCCCAAATGGTGATAACGCTGAAAGTAACGACAGAATCGCGACAAAATTTTACTTTTTATCCATAGAAGGCGACTTTGCTGGCGATGGCGACGAGCGAGAAATTTCTCCGAGCGACCCGGCCATCATCTCGGCCTCAAGAAACTTTAGTAACGGGATCTCAATTACCGTTGATAACTCAGACTACCTTCCAGATTTCGCCGACTTTTCTGCGCGAAACCAGTGGTCAATCAGTTTCGCAGCACCAAACGAAGAACAAATAGCAGTTGGCCGTTATAACGGTGTAGAAAATTATCCGTTTAACGCTTTTGAAAAACCAGGGTTAGATTTTTCTGGAAACGGCCGAGGCTGCAGTGAGGCTGACGGACACTTTGATGTTCTCGAAGTCGAATACGATGAGGCTTCTGGTGATGTATTGAAATTCGCGGTCGACTTTACTCAATACTGCAATCGAAATTTCTCGGCGCCTACATACGGATCCTTGCGGTTCAATTCAGCCATCCCGGTCACTAAGGTTACACATACAATAACCCCAGCACGGTTCTACTACTATTCTTCACAAGGACATCGATTCGCTGGCGCTGCAGGCATCGAAAAGGAATTGACAAATGGTGAACTCGCGCGCCTTTCAATTTCGGAAAATCGAAATAATGGCGTACAATTTCTCGGCGTTGCTGAAGCATTAGTGTCAGAGTCCTTTCTTCGTGCGGATTCTTGGAATATCGAGTTCTCCGCTGCCGGCGAGTCATATTTGACTGTTGGTCAATATGAAAATGCAACGAGCAATTTACAGAGTGACGCGCCGCGTTTATCTATCTTTGCAACTCGCGCTCAGTCAAGCATTAGCTCATGTTCAGATCCAGTGGCACAATTTGATGTACTTGAAATTCAATATAATGAATTCACTCGAGGCATTGACAAATTCGCTGTAGATTTCGTCCATTCTTGCAATCCAGCTTTGCAATCACCGTTATACGGATCAATAAGATTTAACTCGGACCTTCCGATTGCCCCGATACCTGATGTCGATTCCGATTTAATACCTGATGAATTCGATACCGATAACGATAATGACGGCGTGGAAAATGAACTTGATGCCTTTCCACTAGACCCAAATGAAACCAAAGACTTCGATGAAGACGGTATCGGCGACAATGCCGACACGGACGATGATAATGACGGCGTATCAGATGATATTGATGTCTATCCGTTTGATGCCTCTGAATCCAAAGACTCGGATGGTGATGGTATCGGAGATAATGCTGACCCTACTCCCAATGGCGAACCTACAAATTCCACGGTAACGCTTACGCCAACAGACGACACCTCATTCTCTGCTGGCACCGGCAATCTGCCTTTTCTTTATTCATCAAACTATGAATACGCCTATGTACGATTTGATGTCAGTGAAATACAACAAGTTGAACAGGCAACCTTACGATTATATTACGACACGCCATCTCGCCCATCAGTTGCATCTATCGTTGTGGGCGAAGCGAGTACCGATGATTGGATAGAGAGCGGTAGTCTTCCCGAGAAAAATCGTTTACTAAGTTCAAACGCCGAACTTCAATTAGCGAATCCAGTCGCGACACCGGCTGGTCATCAGGGCTGGGTCGAAATAGATTTGAGCGAGTATGTCGCCGAACAAGCTGAGGGTGACGGTATCGTATCCCTAATAGTGCAAGTAATCGGAAGTGACACATACCGCAGTATCCACTCGAAAGAAAACTCCAGTGGTAATGCCCCAGAATTAGTTATTCAATCCGGATTGGTTTCTGAAGGTCCGTTAGCGGAGCTGCTTGCGGGCAAGACCGCCTTGGTAACTGAGCAAGTACGAGATGGTTTTGTGCCACATTTAGCAGACATCATTGAGCTTGGTGAAGACAGCAATGCCGACCTGTACCCCGGATTTGACGACAGCTTGGCACTAAGAGAACTCGAATCAGCATTCTCCGGTAGCTGGCAATCTGAAGGCAATACATTAACCGTCAAACTTGCCAACAACGGATTTAAAAGAACGCAAAGATTGCCATACGACTTTGATGACGTAATCGCTAATTTGTCCAGCCTTGGATTCACGGCAGAAGATATCGAACAAATCAATATGTTGCATGCACAAAATGACAGTCTGAGTAATAGTTTCTTCGGTAGTGATTTGACCAAACTGATTTACGAAAAAACCTATCAGTTCGATAACCTGGTTGAACCAAAACCACTTGTGCAGGTGATGAACAAATCAATAGTTCTATTGGAGGACGCCACCTATGCAGCACTTCGCGATGCTGGCTGGGTAGGCCCCGACCCAAAAGGTAATGCCATTGAAACAGAGTCTGGCATATTTCACTTTGAAGATTCGATCACTACGAATCTATTAACAGACCCAGTTACTAACACCGTATGGGCATTACCCATTGTTAATGAAGTGCACGGTGTATTTAGCAACAATAACCCGGTGGCCTCAATTCTGGTCGATATATTTGAATTTGACCAAGGCAATAACGTAACCGGTGAGATTAGTGACCAATCATACGCATGGTCAATCGCTGACGGTGAGTTTAGATTGGAATCCGCAGCCGAGCTGTTTGTTATAAAACCTTATGATGTCACAGAAAACCTCTATGCCGGCCTCGTTTCTTATTATAGAGATGGAATTCTGATATCCAAGTTCACAAACTGGATGGCCAAAGAAGAATCTCCCCCGGCGGATTTAAGTACTTCGCTAATTACGTCATATCCAGAATTTTACCAGGCAAACTTGGGTACAATTTCTGCAGAAGATGTCGAAAACGGGAAAATTAAACCGGAGTTGGTTTTTGGCGCTCTTTTCGAGCCAAATTACCATGCCGGCGTTGTTTTCCATACTGAATATCCTTGCGTGGATTTTACTGAGGAAGGTTGTATCGAGGTCCGCAGATACTGGTGGAGCTGGTCATCTGAAGATCAATTCGTAATGCTAAATAACGACAACTCGGCACCACGAGATCGTATCTGGCGATTTTTAAACTTTGGTCAGAATCAACATTCCGTCGTACTCGAATATGAAGAAGCAGGACCTTACGACTACAACCGTGATGGTGATTTCGATGATTTTGGCGAGGGCGAGGGTTTTACCATCCCACCGAGAATAAATGTAATTTCTAAGGAAAGCTTGCAGTCTTGGTCTGACCAACTAAACAATTCTAAAAACCCATTCGACGATTGCGATAACGATGGACGGCCAAATGACACTGAAGATGACGATGACTTAGATGGAGTCGATGATGAATTTGATGCCTTTCCTTGTGATGCCACTGAAACCATAGATACCGATCTCGACGGCATAGGCAACAACGTCGACGAAGATGACGATGGTGACGGCGTTATTGACGCTGAAGATGAGTTCCCTCTTGATGCGACCGAAAGCAAGGATACTGACGGAGACGGCATCGGCGACAACAGCGATCCCGATCCAGAGAACTCATATGGAAGCTGGACTGGCCCGGAGACCGTTAATGCAACAGGTTACGCACCGAATATCAGTGTAAACGATAGTGGTGTTCGTGTTGCTGTTTGGGGGGACCAATCCACCCTATATTCCAAGAAATACAATCCCCTATCAGGTTGGGGAGACTCTGAGATAATTAAAGCCGATGTGGTATTAAATAACTCCTTTTTCTTCAGCCCAAAAATATCCGTAACTTCGAACGGCGATGCCATTGTTACTTGGCTTGAAGAAGGCGCCAGCAGTTTTGATACTTGGGCAAGTGTTCATTCGGCCGCCAGTGGTTGGTCCACGCCAATAGTTTTAAGTGAGGAAGTTACTTATACGCACATAGACAGCGATCACTTAGGTAATACATTTGTTGTTGGCACAAATTCCCGGGCGATTTGGGACCCT
>CAYQVT010000305.1:0-4018 GCA_964420885.1 uncultured Gammaproteobacteria bacterium | reverse complement strand
GAGAATATATTCTGGCCGAGATGGAAGCTTACTTCGAACCCATACAGCGGAAAGCGTAACTGCAGGTGGCGGTGTATCAATCAACGGTAGTCCCATTGATGATACCTTTGGCGAGTTATTGAAGAATGCCGGCGATATAAACGGAGATGGCGTAGACGACCTAATTGTTCGGATGCAAGCACAGTCAGAAGGGTTGTTTGGTGTAGGTGTATTTCTTTCTGGTGATGACGGGTCGGTACTTCCAGTTGATTATACGTCTGCATTGAACTCCTTCTTTTTCTCATTGCGTTTGGCCGCAGGTGTGGGTGATATAAATTCGGACGGGTTCGATGATATTGCCATAACGGATGATGGTTCGTCTGGGGGAGTTCATTTGTTGTCTGGTCTAGATTCCAGTTTGCTCTTTACGCTTGGGTCCTCAGTTATCGGAAACACCTTACCAACATCCCTAAACCGAGCAGGAGATGTTGATGGCGACGGCGTAACAGATGTTATCGTCGGCTCGTTATTTGATATTGGGCCCAACAATGATAAGGATGGTCGAGTTGCACTAATATCGGGTAGCGATGGCCACCTAATTTATGAGTTTTTTGGCGTAGGTTCCGTAATTGGCGGGTCGGTTACAAGCATCGGAGACATCAATAATGACGGGTTTGATGAAATAGCAGTAGGCGCACCGTCTGAAGGAATTATAGTAGGTGCATTGGTAAGTGAAATACACAGTGACCAGGGTAGTGTTCGAGTTCATTCGTTAGGTACCGATTGGGATGGCGACGGCCTTATAACTATAGAAGATCCTACACCTTTACAAGCCACGCTTTCCGACACTGATACAGATCTGGACGGGCTCGGCGACATATTTGAATTGGGCTTAGGTACTGACCCGCTAAATCCCGATACAGACGGTGACGGGCTTTCTGACTTTGATGAGCACTCAGTCCACTTAACCAATCCGTTAGAGCTCGACACAGATGAAGACGGAATTAACGATGGCATTGAGATATCGAACGCCTTAGACCCAACCGACCCTGCGGATGCCTTATTAGACCCGGATCAAGATGGGTTGAACAATGTGACTGAATTGTTGAATAGCACCAGCCCGATTGCCGTTGATTTTGATCAAGACGGTATCTTAGACCCTCGCGAAATCGCCTTGGGCTTAAGTGGTTTAGATAATGATTCCGACGATGACAATATTCTAGATAATGAAGATGAATTTAGTGACGCGGCTTATTTATTTGAAGCGAATAATGTCGCCTTTGATACCGACAGACTTCAGTTTGTCAGCCCAACTAGCCCTAACATCTTGAGATACGCCAGAACCATATCGGATTCCATATCAGTAAGCTCGGCCGGCGATGTCGATTCAGACGGAGTCACAGATATCATTTATAGTAACACCTCGGCCGAGTTCTTTGATCTCGGTGTTACCGAGCGAAGAACTACCACGGTGGTCGCTTCCGGTGCCACAGGGCTTGAGTTGTTTCGATCAACTGTAGAACGGGGTAATAATGGTAACTTGGCACGCTCCAACGTCGTGTCAGATTTGGGAGACGTAGATAGTGATGGTTTTGCCGATTTCATAATTGCCGACCCAGAATTCAGCGGGGCTGATTTTGAAGCGGGCAAGATTGATGTTCACTCTGGGCAAACCGGCGCTGTTCTGTATTCTATTGTTGGTAATAGAATTTTCCAATCTCTTGGTGGTTCGCTTAGAAATTTAGGCGACATCAACAACGATGGCGTTCCGGATTTTATGGCAACGCAACTGCCCACATCTTTTGATTCCGTAGGTGCCAATATGTACTCTGGGGTTGACGGTTCGCTTATTGCTTCGATTAACTTAGAACCCATCAATCGCGCGCACAGATCCAGCGCTATCGATGACATAGACAATGATGGTGTGCGGGATTTGGTAACTTGGTCAGATCTTTATACTAATGGTCTATCTCGTGCCAACAATAATATTGGCAGCAGTGACGTTCTTAGTTACGTACATAGTGGTGCGACAGGCGAGGCTATTTACACGTTTACCGCTGATGAAATTGGTCTAACAAGAGTGACCAGTTTAGGTGGCATTGAAGATGTAAACCAAGATGGTTTCAACGATATCGTCGTTGCAGGTTACCACTCAGCATTATCCGGAACAAACAGCGGCCAAGAATCTGCGCGTATTCAAATTCACTCAGGCCAAGATTTTTCATTAATAAGAAATGTGTTTAACGGTGACGACGCAGGCATCCTTTCGAGCGCGGTGTCTTTAGAGGCAATAAGCGACATTGATGGTGACGGTTTTCAAGAAATAGTGGCAGGTTTCGCGACATCGACCACGCTTGTTTTTAATAGAAATTTCAATACTCCCAATTCGGTTAGAGTTGGTAACGTTAGAATATTGTCGTCAACAGATGGATCGGAAATTACCATTTTAGAAGGCCGAAATTTCCGGCGAGACCCGTTAACATCTGCTGGCGCACTTAGAAATCTCCACGTAGGTGACTTTTTCGGAAATCGTATTGCTGTACTACCTGACCTAAATCAAGATGGTGTTGATGAGCTAATTATTGGTGCAGGCGGGACCGGTGAAGTGGCTGTATATGCCAGTGACACCGATTTTGATGACGATGGCATCCCTAACTTTTTAGACCCTTATCCGAGAATTTTTATGGATGAAACAACTGACTTTGATCGCGACGGATTTCTTGATTTTGATGAAATTACGAATGGTACTGATCCTTTCGACCCGACCGATCCGTTTGATTTTCTCAACGTTATATAAGAAACCACAAATATTTGAATAGAAAAAATGAACCGTAATCTAATACTATTGATATGCACTCTTGTCCTTGTGAGCGCATGCTCACAACAAGAATTCACTTCGAATGACCAGCAAAAGTTCGACGCGTTTCTAAAAATAAAACGCATCGCTGCAAACGACACGGCCAGGGTAGACCGTATACGCGAAGAGTACGAACGACGTGCAGCGCTCGCCAGTGCGGTGTACGAATCCGGTAAGCTCGATAAAGTTTCAATGGATGCTGAAATTGAAGAATTTCGAAAAGAACTGTTAATAAGTCGCTATTTTGAAACCTATTTGAACGAAGCGGTAACCGACGAAGGCATTAAAAATTTCTACTCCCAAAATGTAGAAAATTATCGTTCGCGCAAAGTGAAGGTGTCGCATATCCTTTTTCGCGTCACGCCGCGTATGACCGAAATTGAACGACAAGCCGTACTCACCAAAGCATCGGAAGCGCACAGCAAACTCACGTCCGGAGAAGACTTTGTTGAACTGGCAAAAACCATATCTGAAGACAAAGTTTCCGGCAAAAAAGGCGGCAGTTTAGGTTGGGTTAACGAAGGCGCGGTATCAGTTTCATTTTCAGAAAAGGTATTTTCTATGAAAGCCGGGGAGCTCTCTGAGCCATTTTTAACCGATTTTGGTTATCACCTGATCAAACTTGATGAAGAAGCGCAAGAAGTCACTAAACCGCTCGAGGCCTTGAAGGGAGATATTCGTTATCAACTACGAAACAAAAGCAAAAAGGCCGAAATAGAGCGTTTATTAAATTCAGTGTCATACAAAGCCGACTAATGAACAAAAGAACAAAAAATAGCCCGATGAAAAGCAAGGTGTATCAAAACGGTTTATTAGTGCTGGCACTTGCAACAGGCGTATTTGCCTGTTCGCAAGAGAGCTCTGAAGTGCAAACTTTAGAAGCAGGGCAGCCTGAGCGTGTACTGGCGACCGTCAACGGCGCAGCCATAACCGACGGCGATGTCGAAAGAATGATCAACAGAACCTTTTCTCAATCGCAGCAAGTTTCAATCGACAATGGTGTACGCGATAAAATTCTAGGTAGTCTGATCGCATCAAAAGCAATGAGGCTCACCATTGCGGCAGAGCTCTCTGCGGAAAAAACCAAGCAATTAAGTGACATGGTTAAAGCCTATGAAGAAGAGCTCTACGTCAAAGAATACCTATTAGAGTACGCTCAAGCGAAACCGGTTTCGACTAAAA
>CAYQVT010000304.1:0-4019 GCA_964420885.1 uncultured Gammaproteobacteria bacterium | reverse complement strand
TGATTAGTTTAGATTCAGACGGGGAACTGAAGGTTTTTCGTTTTTCGAATCAACTAGCGCAACCCGCAAAATTGCCGCCTAGCGAGATGGATGCTTTTTATCGAGCGTATCGAAAATTAGGTTCCTTGGTTGAGGCACCTGAAAACAAAGTACAATTTAGACTGAATACCGGCGATATCATGGTGACTAACAATCTTAGAGTCATGCACGGTCGTAATGCCTATAACCCGAGCAGCGGAGGTCGTCATCTACAACTTTCTTATATGGATTATGATGACGTGCTCAGTCGAATTAGGATGCTATTAAAATGACTTACAACGAAAAAATTAGGACCGTAGAATTTATTCGAATGCAAGATGGCGACGCCGACGACTACGCGTATTTGGATCAGCTTGAGGACCAATATAAAGTCGGATTGCCTCAACGTTTGATCGACGCACTGGCGCAACTAGAGCACTCTTTATCAGGCTATAAGATTTCTCGCCTAGGACATGTACTTCAGGCGGCAACACGTGCATATCGAGCCGGCGAATCAGAAGAATGGGTCATGGCAGCCTTGTTTCATGATATCGGTGATGACTTAGCAACTTATTCCCATAGCGAAATGGCGGCAGCTGTTTTGCGGCCTTTTGTTAGCGAAGAAATCTATTGGGTGGTTAAGCATCATGGAATCTTCCAAATGTACTATTACGCTCACCATTGTGGAGGTGATCGCAATGCCAGAGACCGATTCGCGGATCATCAGTATTACCAAAGCGCGGTAAAATTTTGCCACGAATATGATCAAAACTGTTTTGACCCAGCTTATCAGTCAGAGCCACTGGATTTCTTTAAGCCTATGATTGAACGAGTCTTTTCAAAACCTAAAGCGTTTGATCAAGAACATATCGCACGATATGGCGAAAATTGATTTGCTAGAGTAAATCAATGTCGCTATCTGGACACAGAATGACAAGCCTTTCAATGACAATTGAAAAATCAGGTAGATCTACTACAACGACATTTTTTAGCATTCGCAAAGAGGCTCTTAATGAGTGACCAAGACGACGATTTTGAATTAAGTGATTTAGACGACAAAGAGCTTGTCGAGCAGATCCAAGACGACTTATACGACGGCTTAAACGATGAGGTTTTTGAAGGCGTCGAAATTCTTTTGGCACGTGATTGGGACGCTAATGACATTTTGGGTGACGCCCTAGTCGGGGGTATGAAAATCGTTGGCGAAGATTTTAGGGACGGTATTTTGTTCGTTCCTGAAGTGCTCAAATGCGCAGGCGCCATGAAACAAGGGATGGGATTATTGCGGCCAATTTTAGCCAATAGTGCGGTTGATATTTCTTTGGGTAAGTTTGTAATAGGAACCGTAAAAGGAGACATTCACGACATTGGTAAAAACTTAGTCGGCATGATGCTCGAAGGTGCTGGTTTCGAGGTGATTGACCTCGGGATTAATAACCCTGTGGAAAACTACCTAGAAGCAATCGATGAACACAAGCCCGTTGTTATGGGGATGTCGGCTCTGCTGACCACCACAATGCCCTACATGGGTGTGGTAATTGAAGAGCTTGATAAACGCGGCATGAGAAACGATTTTCATGTGATGGTGGGCGGTGCGCCACTGAATCAAGAGTTTGCTGATGCTATTGGCGCCGACGCTTATGGACGAGATGCGGCACGCAGTGCTGAAATGGCCTCCAACCACGCTATCAGCGCGCGCGCGTCCTAGCATTTTAGCCCCTGGCCTGAGCGTTAAATACGAGGTTGATCGAGATGCGAAATCAAAACACAAAGCTCGCATCCAATTGTCACCATCAAGTCTCGAAGAAGTTGGTACTCGGTTGTGGCGCTTTGGTTTATGAATTGGTTGAGCTAATTAAGCACAATCCGGTCGTCGATCAAGCTGTTGATCTAAAATGCTTACCTGCCAAGCTTCACAATACGCCTCAGCTTATCGCCGGAGAAGTCGACAAATTTTTAACCCGCAACGCAAGTGATTATTCAGATGTGCTGGTGGCCTATGGCGATTGTGGCACCGCTGGAGCACTCGATGCGGTGCTTGATAAACACAATGCCAGTCGTTTGCCAGGAGCACATTGTTACGAATTTTTTGCTGGAAGCCAAAATTATGAGGCGATTGTCGAAGAAGAGCTTGGGAGTTTTTTTCTAACCGATTTCTTGGTCAAGTTCTTTGATCGTTTGGTAATTGAAGGCCTAGGATTAGATCGATACCCAGAACTTAAAGACGTCTATTTTAAGCATTATAAGCAACTTGTTTACATCGCTCAGACTGAAGACAAGGAACTGCAAGATTTAGCCAAACAACAAGCACGCATCCTAGGCCTAGAGTATGTCTATCGCTTTGTCGGTATTGAGGGCTTGGCGCCAATCAATGAGTTAGCAGAAAAAAACGCGGTCTTTTCCAATATCGAGGTCAGGCATGTATCAACTTAGGCGCTTTGCAACGCGGCATTCGCGTGGGTACGAAATAGTCTACAATGCCAGTAGTCCGGTTATTTTGGCAACACTAAGAGTTTTGAACAAGCTAGTTGGCTCGCGACTTGATGGCCCAATTACTTGGATGGAAGCCAAGGTTAAAGGGGCTTTGTTCGATTGTAAAATGTGCGGAAATTGCGTTTTGTCCAGCACTGGAATGACATGCCCAATGAATTGCCCGAAAACCATACGCAATGGTCCTTGTGGGGGTGTACGAGAGAATGGCAATTGTGAGGTAAAGCCGGATATGAAATGCGTTTGGGTTGAGGCTTGGAATGGCTCACAAAAAATGAAGCATTCGCAAGAGATAGAGCTAATTCAGTTTGCTCCGAATCATCAACACAAAGGTAGCAGCGCTTGGATACGCTTGTCGAAAGAAGGCCCAAAGAAGGCAACTGAATATTCTAAATCCGAGGCTGAGGCATGAACGCGCAACTTGGTACTCATCCACATGTAGAGAATCCTGGCAGTCCACTTCCTGAGCTTGAGGGTCACGTTTCTCAAGGTCGCTTCGAGCGCGTATTAAGGCAAGGACACTTCGCTGTAACCAGCGAGATTGCGCCACCTGATTCAGCCGATGCGGAACAAGTTTACGAACGTGCTCAGCTATTTGACGGTGTCTGCGATGCGATTAACGCGACCGATGGATCTGGCGCAAATTGCCATATGTCTAGCGTCGCTGTTTGTGCTCTCTTATCACACATCGGCTACTCTCCAATTTTGCAAATCTCTTGTCGAGATAAAAATAGAATTGCCATACAAGGAGATGTCCTAGGTGCGGCAGCGATGGGCGTTTGCAATGTGTTGGCGTTGACCGGTGACGATGTTTCGGCAGGGGATCACTGTGAAGCAAAACCGGTGTTTGATTTAGACAGCGTTTCTCTGCTAAGTACGATACGCACGATGCGTGAGGAATCGAGGTTTTTGAGTGGGCGGAAACTCGATAAAGCGCCCCAAGTATTTGCGGGTTCTACCATTAATCCCTTTGTACCTCCTGTTGAAAATCGCGTGCAGCAATTACAAAAAAAGATTAACGCCGGAGCCGAGTTTATACAAACGCAGTATTGTTTTGATCTGCCGATTATGAAGTCGATGATGAAGCAGGCTGTTGATATGGGGTTGACAGAGAAAGCCTTTATTTTGGCTGGGGTGGGGACCTTGGCGTCTGCAAAAACAGCACGTTGGCTACGTGGTAATGTTCCCGGTGTGCACATCCCCGAGGAAGTTATTAAACGCTTAGAAGGCGCGGAAAACCAAAAAGTTGAAGGACAAAAAATTTGTGTCGAATTGATGCAGCAATGCAAAGAAATAGAAGGTATTAGCGGTGTGCACGTGATGGCATATCGCCAAGAACAGTATGTCGCCGAAATGGTGAAACAGGCGGGTGTATTAGACGGGCGAGAAGCTTGGGCACCTGGTTTTTAACGAAATAAAATTGAGATGAAGCTATGACCAAAACAGTCTTATCGTCGCCTAAGCAAGAAGTCGTCATTGGCTTCGGAAGCCCGTTTACTATGATCGGAGAA
>CAYQVT010000303.1:0-4071 GCA_964420885.1 uncultured Gammaproteobacteria bacterium | reverse complement strand
ACGAACGTATGCATCTCTAATGTACCAGGGCCGCAGGTTCCGGTGTATATGAACGGCGCGCGTTTAGTCACTCAAATGGGTTTAGGCCCTCTTTCTGATCGTATGGGCTTATTTATAGCCGTCTCGAGCCAAAATGGAAGTATTTCGTTCAGTGCCACCTCATGTAGGCGAACAATGCCCGACGTGGATTTTTTCATGGAATGCGTTCGAGAAAGTTTCAGCGAACTTCAAATTGCCGCAGACACCTCCATTGTGAAGTCACCGCAAAAATCAGTAAAGAAAAAGCCAGCGAAGAAAATCAACCGCAAAAAGGCGTCTAAAAAAGCGGTTTCAAAGGCCAAACTGTAATAATTTGATAAAAACTCAGTACACACAACATTCAGCACATCAACGATAGGTAAGTTCAATGAATAAGACAACGCAGTGGAGAATTATCGCTCTGGCCAGCGGCATGTTATTACTTCAAGCATGTGATCAGCAGCCAAGTACCCAATCTACCGAAGAGCCGAAAAATACATCGGCAGAAGTGGCTCAATCAAAGGCAGCCACCATGGGTATAGACGCAACGGCGATTGAAAACGCAAGTAGTCAAATAGACGAGAATCGTTTCATGCAACACGTAAACCTACTGGCTTCTGATGCATTTGAGGGCCGTGCTCCTGCTACGGCGGGTGGCGAAAAGACCGTTCGCTACTTGGAAAGTGAATTCGAAGAACTTGGCTTAGAACCTGGGTTTGGAGACAGCTTTCGACAAGCCGTGCCTTTGATGGAATTGAATGTCACTAACAACCCACCTTTGTTACTAAGCCATCGCGACGGATCGGCCGCCACACTGGCTTACAAAGAAAACTCAGTTGTATTCACGTCTCGTACCGGCGCGTCATCTGAAATAAACGATTCTGAGTTAGTGTTTGTCGGATACGGGGTTGTGGCACCAGAATACAATTGGAATGATTACCAAGGTCTTGACATGACGGGCAAAACGGCGGTTATATTGGTCAACGACCCCGGTTTTAGGTCACCCGACACCGACCTATTTAAAGGCAACACAATGACCTACTACGGACGTTGGACGTATAAGTTCGAAGAAGCAGCTCGCCAAGGCGCTGCAGGTGCAATCATCATTCACGAAGACAAGGCAGCGGGATACCCCTGGGAAGTGGTGAGCGGCAGTTGGTCGGGACCTCAATACAATCTGTTTACCGCTGATGGTAACGCTGAGAACTTGGCCGTCGAGTCGTGGATTACCCAATCGGCGGCTGAAGACTTGTTCTCTAAGAACCAGTTAAACTACGCCGACATGGTAAGGCTCGCTGGCAAACAAGGCTTCAAACCAGTGGCCTTGTCGAGTAAGGCGTCCAGCCGCTTAGAAACCACCAACCGAAAATCTGATTCTTACAATGTTGGGGCGTATATTAAAGGCAGTGTTAGGCCGCAAGAACTATTCATTTACACAGCTCATTGGGACCATCTTGGCATTAAGTCGGTCGCCGAGGGCGAGGATGCTATTTTTAATGGCGCTCAAGACAACGCTACCGGCACTGCGGCATTATTAGAAATCGCTCAAGCCTTTAAATCTCTTCCGACTGCACCTGAACGTTCAGTAATGTTTTTAGCTGTGACGGCTGAAGAATCGGGACTTCTAGGGTCAAAACAGTACGCTGAAGACCCACCTTTCCCAATGAGTAGTACGGTTGCTGGTATCAATATCGATGCTATGTCGACGGCCGGTGCAACCGACGACATCATCGTTGTCGGCTATGGAAATTCGCAAATGGATAAATATTTGCGTGCGGTAGCGACCGAACAGGGTCGCGTATTGGTGCGAGAACCCACCCCAGAAAAAGGCTTTTTCTATCGATCCGATCATTTTAATCTCGCAAAGCAGGGCGTGCCTATGCTCTACGCGGAAGCTGGTATACAGGTGCGAGGCAAACCTGAAGGCTACGGTAAAGCCGAGGCGGAACGATATTCAACAGAGCGATATCACAAAGCCGCCGACGAAGTTCACGCTGAATGGGATAATGGCGGCATCATGCAAGACTTAGATGCTCACTTCAAAATCGGTATCGCGATCAGTAATAGCAACGATTGGCCTCAGTGGAGCGACGGCAACGAATTCAAAGCCATTCGCGAATCCAGCCAATTGTCCGCTGCACCAGAACCTCAACCCAAAGAAAGCCAGTAAATCACCCCAACGTGAGGTCTGTACTCCACTTTTTGACAGGTCTATTTGTCATTATCGTTCTTGCGGTAGGTGTTATTTATTTCATCTACCCTGGAATAATGATAGGCGCGGTCCAAGCAGTAACCGCTAACGGCGCTGGCCTAACTAAGAAGTCGATCAGTGTAAGCGGTTATCAAGCTCATTATTATGAAGGAGGGGATGCCTCGAACCCGACTCTAGTATTGCTGCATGGCTTAAATGATGACAAAAATTCGTTCGTCACGTCGATCAGGGGGCTAGCCTCAAATTATCACATCATACTCCCAGATCTACGAGCACATGGAGGTAATGCCAAATCAGATGACTATGATCACAGCATCGCTGGCCAGGTCGATTTTATTAATCAACTCACCAATACGCTGGGTATTTCAACCTTTGTGATCGGCGGTAATTCGATGGGCGGGCATACATCCGTTGCTTATTCTGCGCGGTATCCAGACAAAATTCGCGGTTTGATTTTGCTTAACGCCACCGGCATGCAAATTGATAACGAGTCCGTTTATGAGTATTTTCCGGAAAAAGTCGATGTTCACTTTTTGAATAGTTTTTTCAAACATTCATTTGTAACTCCGCCAGCATTTCCTAAACCTGTATTACAACACTTTGTTAACCAAATTAATTCCGGCATTCCCTTTATCAACGGACTAATTAAGCAGGTTGAGACCGGCGTGGATTTTAGAATGAATGAAAAAGCACAGTCGATTGAAGTACCTAGCCTAATACTGTGGGGTAAACACGACCCGATTGTGCCTCTAGAGTATGCTCAGCTGTTTGATCAAAATTTACCCCAATCTCGTTTAGTCGTTTTTGATAACGCCGGTCATTCCCCTCAATTTGAAATTCCGGTACGAGTTCAGAACGAATTAAATCAATTTATGCAAGGCTTAAACTAAGCCAGCATTCGCTTAAGAGAGTAGCACTTCCTTCGCTTGATTGATTTGCTTGGCCAGCGCGTCAGAACCGCCACGATCAGGATGTATCTTTTGCATCAAGCGCTTATGAGCCATACGAACTTCTTCCGCCTCAGTAGTTACCTCTACACCAAGTAAATCCGCTGCCTCACGCTTGCTCATTTCACCGGCAGCAACAACTGGCTCGGCTTGAGCATAATCAGGCTCATCTCCCATCATCTTTTTAAATAAAGGGACGTATTGTACAAATTGAGCAACTCGCCCGACTAAGGCGAGTAAGGCGGCTAATACACCCATTAGCCAATGCGCTCGCCCAGCAAGCACCAGTGCTAATACAATGCCGATTGCAGCATAAATCAGCGCCTTCTTGGAAAACTGCGCACGCTCTTCTTCCACTAAAGACTGCCAGCGTTTAATGCCGTAGATTAATGCGCCTATGGCGGCAATTACGATGATAGAAGACAACACGCGGTGCGATCCTATGAGTGACTTAAGTCCTGTTATAATAATGACTAATTGATTACATTCAAATAGCGGCTCTGATAATAGCGCCACTTAATGTCGGAAACAGTACGCATACCATGACCAACACCATTGCCCAAGACCTATGCGAGTATATCGCAGAGTCCCCAACTCCGTTTCACGCAACTAAAAACTTATTAGCCTTATTTACCGACAACGGATTTAGGCACATACACGAAGATGAAGACTGGGCAATTAGCAGCAATGAGTCTTATGTACTAAGCCGAAACGATTCGTCAATTATTGCATTCCGTACCGGAACGGATTATCGGCGAGGTTTTCAAATGCTAGGCGCGCATACCGATAGCCCGTGTCTACGAATAAAACCGAACCCAATTATCATCAAACATGGCTATACACAGCTTGGCGTAGAGGTTTATGGTGGTGCTCTATTGCACCCTTGGTTGGACC
>CAYQVT010000302.1:0-4087 GCA_964420885.1 uncultured Gammaproteobacteria bacterium | reverse complement strand
TCGCCGTCGTCGAAATAGGCAACAGCGGTTTGGCAAACATGAACGTTGTCGACGACACCAAAGTCGTCGACTAGGGTAGCTGAAAACGATTAACATCTGTCGTTGTAGGGCAAAACGCGCACTCAAAATTGGAAATTTCAAGAAAGCTGAACCTTGCTGCCCGTGGCAACCTTCGTGTACGAGCTATAAATGATTGTGAAGAGTGACACCTCGAGAACTTTTTCAGCTCGTATGACAGCGAAAACATAGAACTTTACAATCTATAGTAGGACACAAATCATGAAAAACAACATCGTCATGGATATATGGAATTCTTTTCGAGCTACTCCGCTTTGGGTCCAGCTTTGGATGGTTCTTATACTGATGCCAATTAACATAGTCGGCCTATTCCTTCTAGATCAACCTATGGCGCCATGGATTGCAGGGCTGGCAGTGTTTGGTATGTTGCCCAACGTTGTGATCATGTATAAGGAACGTGGTATGTCCAAATTGATGGCCTTACCTCACCTTTTACCTTGGACGGTTTTGATTGTAATTATAGTTTTTGCTCGCCCAGAAGGAGGCTCCAGTATTTATGAAGCCTATCTCAATTCTCTGTTGGTGGTTAATACAATTTCTCTGCTGTTTGATTACCCAGACACGATAAAATGGTTCAAGGACGACAGAGCTATTGCGGGTAAATAGCCAGTGGAGACATAACTAGTCGCTCACTATTTGAGGCAACCTTTGCCGATGCCCGTTTAATGCTCTGACCCATTTGCATTGACATAAGCAAATGAGTCTTCAATACTGGATGCTATCTTAACAGTTGTATTTCAGACTTTTGGTTCTGCGCCATTGTAAGTTCACATGGATATATGATTATTTTTAGGTGTTCAAAAACTAGAGCCAAACCTCTATTAGCGGCCATGTTAGTAGGGTTGCTTTCTATTTGTGCAGAGATTGTTTATTTAAATTTTAATCTAGCGTTGGCTCAAAACATTGAAACTACGGTAGATCGAAGTAAACAAGTTATATGCACTGTCTCACAAACTCCCAGCCCTGATCCTGATATAAATAGACTCAACGAAAGCGAGTGCGGCGTTGGAGAAAGTTGTCGATTAGAAGAGGTTGATAATCACCCAAAGCTAACGATTGATGAGCGAGTCTCATTGGCTAATCTCCATGGACATACTTGTTATGCCTTGGGTGATTCTAATTGCGCATTGACCGAATTCAAAAAAATCCTAGCTATGCGTGAGGGTCTTCAAGAGGGCCTCTATAAACAAACCTTGTACCTGGTCACTCAACTTAGTATCTCAGTAGGTAACTATTCAGACGCTTTGTTTTACTCCCAAGCTTGGTTCGATACAAAAACCGAGCCCAGCAGCGACGACTATATTTTGTTGGGCCAAGCGAATTATCTGGCTGCGAATTATGACGACGCTCTATCCTATGCGTTGGCTGGGGTTAAAAACAACAATGATTATGAATACGTACCTAAGGAAGAGGCACTAAAACTGTTAAGCGACATTTATAGTCAAACTGGCCAGTTCGAAAAAATGCTCCCGGTTCTTGAGCAATTGAATGAGTATTATCCTAATGAAATATATTGGCGTGCCCAGAGGGAGGCGCGTAGAGAAATTAGCTATAAGCAAGCTAAGTAGCTCGGCCGATGGCTTGCTGATTTGATTAAGGAATAGATGATCTAAGCGATTCAAGTAACATTTTGAATCCAACTTCAACTGAATTGTATCTAATTGAGTACCTGCACCAGTTAAGTCGATTGAAATGATCACTTTTAACAGCAATCTGTTTAGGGGCAAAATTAATAGAATTTTGAGTAGCGATGAATAATAAAAAATTTCAATTAACTATGCCCAACGAATACTCGTAAGTAATTTATGCTTCTCAACGGTATCTATGCACAACTGGCTTTGGTCACCCTAAGCCTATTTTGGTTCGCCTTGTCGAATCGTCGCACTCACACGGAATCGTTCATTAAAGTTCTAAGTATTTTGTTCTTGCTGATAGGGCTTTGGGTCGGTGGTGTTTGGGTTTATCCACCCGTGTACGGATTTCTCGTTATCGCGTTAGTATTTTTTGGGACGGTGTTCGTTCATTTCAGGAAATCAACTACTCCGGTAATCCGCTGGAGGGCGCTTGTTTCATGCTCACCGGTGGTTGTGATCATCCCACTCGCTTGTTTTTTACTGTGGCAGGGTTTTACTGGTCGTCAAACTCCGGCTGGGGAATTTATCGAGCTTGATCCTCCATTCACACCTGATCAAGGGGCTTGCGTAATATCTGGAGGTATATCGCCTCTCCTGAATTTCCATATATTTCCAAGTCAAAGCGCTAGAGATTTGGCTCAGCAATACGCGCTCGATATCATTAAAACCAGGTCGAACGGATTTAGGACTATCAAAGGATACACTCTAAATCCGAAGCCAGCTGATGCCAGCGCTTATGAAATGTTTGACACACCCGTCATCTCACCTTGCAATGGTAAGGTTGTAGAACAGGAAAACCGCCAGATTGATCAGCCGATAGGTGGCTCAGACAAAGTTAGAACTTCAGGCAATGGTGTCGTTTTACAGTGCGGTGACTATCATGTTCACTTACATCATATGAAGCGGGGGAGTGTGTTGGTCGAATTGGGCGACCCGGTAAAAAGCGGGCAAATTCTAGGGCGTATTGGCAATTCCGGAAATACAATTGAACCTCACCTTCATCTACATACCGAAACGATTGTTGAGGTAGGGGATGCCAGCAAACACGGTGACCCGGTTCATATGAGTTTTGATGGAAAGTTCATGGCAAGAGGCGATTGTTTTTAATCACCGGTTAGCTTTGACTATTTCATAACCAATTAACGGCTGATAGCACACAACAAAACCATCGAAGCCGAAATATCTGAACAAAAGATACCCAAATTGGTTTCGGTGCTTTTTATTGAAAAACACTGCTGGTTGATTTAAGTCTTTATAGTGCTCCAATAATATTGATCGCAGCGGAAAGGAATCACCAAAAGAAACCTAGTGCGTAAGCCCCCTGAAATGCATACCGGTGTAATAGGGTGTAATTTCAATCCTTTTGTCTTTTCCTATACTTGTTTTCAGTGCGACGGAGGCGGTTTTATCTTTCGATAATACACAAGCTATTAATTGGCGGGCCGTATCAGAATAAGTCCGTTAGCGCTTCAATTTACTATTTACAAGGAGAACGATTATGTCAACGAGCCGAGTTTTGTTATACACCGAAGAAAACGGCGGTAACACCCACTTTCGAATAGACTCAGATACTTTAGAAATAGTTGCCGATGCAACATCAGCAAACGCAAGTGTTTTTATAAGAACAACAGAGTCAGGAAGCCGCGAGAATACCTATCAATGGGCTGATAACCCCTCACTGTTCATGGCAATGAGAAGTGATTCTGTAATCGTGGTGATTGAAACCAATACACCGGGGCCGGAAACGATTTTTACTTCCGGGTCAGCGAAAGATGGAGATCGCCCTGACGACTACTATCTATTGGCGGAAAACGGCTTAATGATCACGCGAAATACGTCGAATTCAGTCATGGTCGCTACCGGTAACCCAGATCAAGATCCGACGCCAAAAAACTCTATTATTGAGGCTTCGCAAGCCAATTAAGGCGTTGATCTGTAATGTTAGAAGGTAGGTGCGCTCCTTAGATTTTAATCGAGCGTATCTACCGACAATTGAATAAATGTGGCTATGAATAAACGCTCGCTAAACGCATATAGTCACGAAATGATAGCTAAGTGAATCGGCTAAATAAATCAGCAATCTTCGTCGGAGCGTGTCACCCATTTGGTATAGATAGAGTCGCATATCCCAGCATCTTATGCGGCCATCTCAAACCATAAGCTTTAGATGTTTTTGTCCTAATACGAGTAATATCGCCATCGATTGTAAAGTGCTTTAGTAATGGAGAATTCGCCTAAAAACTTACAACACTTGTTCAGCGAAAATGGCTTTGTAGGTCAATTCTGATCCATTTGAATTGACATAAGCATATGAGTCTTCAATACTCAGACTGTGTGAAAACACATCAAAGGATATAATTACTCCAACCGAGTAG
>CAYQVT010000301.1:0-4087 GCA_964420885.1 uncultured Gammaproteobacteria bacterium | reverse complement strand
ACAGGTGTTTCGTGCCCTTGCATTACCATGCCAAGCGAATCGCCGACTAAAATGGCATCAACACCCGCCGTATCGACCAAATTAGCAAAACTATAATCGTATGCAGTCAACCAGGAAATTTTGTCCCCTGTGTCTTTCATTTTCTTGAGAGTGGTAACAGTTACCGACATTTACATTCTCCAAAAATTTCTTCTGCAAGATTCTACCTCAAAGTCGCTGTTGGCCTAAACTACTATTCCCAACTCTAGAATCGACTCTCTAAAATGCTAAAAAGACCCATGTTTAGCGCTATTTAGGAGATCATCGCGATATTCGTTGTTTGATAGAAAAAGGCAAGCTTCTGCAATCATTCACAAAAAGGGTTGAAAAAGTGCTTCCCTTGACCAACTCTAAAGATACGAGTTAGCAAAGCCTGATAGTGGTCTTCATTATCTATTGGGTTAATTTCCGCAGCATTAACAATTAATAACGGAGAGTCGCAATAGCGATGAAAATACTCCGTATAGGCATCACTCAGTTTTTGTAAGTAGCCGTTTGCGATACTACGTTCATACTTAATATTGCGCTTTTTTATGCGCTTCTGTAACACTGAAACAGGCGCCTGCAAGTAAATAACAAGATCTGGGCTTGGAACATCAATACTTAGACTGTTGTAAACCTGTTGGTAGAGCAACATCTCCTGGGCGTCTAAGTTCAGTTCAGCGAACATTGGGTCTTTGGCCAGCATGAAGTCGGCAACCTGACCTGTTTCACTAACAATTTGAAAGTTAACATCGGCGAGCTGCTGGACCCGCTGAAATAGGAAAAATAGCTGAGTTGGCAAAGAATAGCATTTTGGTGACCGATAAAACCGTTCCAAGAATGGGTTTTCTGACGGTTTTTCCAATAATAGGGACGACCCCAAGCTCTCAGCTAGTTTTGTACTTAGACTGGACTTCCCAACTCCGATTGGCCCCTCTATCACGATGCTCTTAGGTAATGATTCTAGCTTCATATAGGGCGAGTTGGGATCAAAATGAAATCAATAATGTAACCAGTATAAATAACTTTAATTCTATGTAGTGTGGTTTTTTGACCTCTTTTGCTGCGTTCCAACGAGACCATCTACAAAATAGCGGCCTCCAATTAATAATACTGTGCATACCAATCAAGAGCTCATTGTATCAAAACATACACAAATTCAACGCGACAGTTATCGATATTACAATAGAGTTAGACACTAACTGGATCTGCGTGAGTTATACTTTCAGTTCAAACTTATCATCTATTAATCATACTCGTCGTATAGCTAGCTAGAACAATGAAGCAAAATCCTGAAGCGGCTGAAATTCGCGAACAAACCAAAAAAAAGCCTGGCTCGAATAGAATTTTCGTCGACCTTATTGTCTGCATGTTGATTCCAACACTGATTCTCAAAAAAATGAGTGGCGAAGACATGCTCGGACCGAATTATGCATTGGTAGCTGCCTTGTCGCTCCCAATAATAGTCGGCATTTGGGGTTTTATCTCCGAACGAAAGATTGGCTTTGTCCCAGCGTTGGGGTTCATCAGTATTTTACTCACAGGAAGTATCGGTATTCTCAAGTTACCAAAAGAATACATCGCCTACAAAGAAGCCTTGATTCCAGGGGTGATTGCCATTGCGACGGTGTTATCTACTTATACCAAGCATCCACTAATACGCACGTTTCTTTATAACGACACTTTTATGGACACCGATAAAGTCGCCGCAAAGTTAGTCGAAAATAACAAAACCCAAGAATTCGACCAAATGATGGTGAAAGCCACTTGGATGCTGGCTAGTTCATTTGTACTATCGTCGGTGCTAAATTTCTTATTGGCCAAATGGATTGTGGTGAGTGAGTCTGGGACAGACGCATTCAATAGCGAGCTCGGTACCATGAATTTATACAGCTATCCAGTCATTGTCGTTCCGTGCATGATAATCACTATGTTTGCCATGTTTTTCGTCTTCAGTAACATACGGAAACTCACCGGTCTTAAGATGGAGGACTTAGTACAACAGTAATGAGCTGAAAACTGCGACAATAGGCGCTATTGGCACCGATTGCCTATATTCATATCTTCGGCAGTATACCTATCCGATATTAATGCGAGTCATTGTTTAGATTAGCTAAAACGGTTACATTAGCGGGCTAATTTATTGCCTTTAAACCGTTTTGATTTCTGCTAATGCCTGCCGATAATAATTGCCGTAATATCTTAATTACAAACGCACTTCCTTATGCGAATGGTCCACTCCATCTTGGCCATATGGTTGGGTTCATGCAAGCCGATATCTGGGGCCGGTTCCAAAAGATTCGCGGTCACAACGTTACTTTTGTAGGCGGCGACGACCAACACGGAACCCCGATTATGTTGGGCGCCGAAAAAAAGGGCATTTCGCCGCAAGCATTGATCGATAATACCGAAGCTCAACACCGAGAGTCGTTGACAGGTTTTTCAGTCGACATCGATAATTATACTGGCACACATCATAGTGAAAATCAGCGGATTAGCTCTGAGATATATCTCAAACTCAAAGAACGCGGACACATCGACGTAAGGGTAATCAAACAAGCATTTGATGAAGAAAGAGGCATGTTCCTGCCTGACCGCTTCGTCAAAGGGACTTGTCCAAAATGTAACTCACCTGACCAATACGGTGACAATTGTGAAGTCTGCGGTACAACTTACGACACGACTGATTTAATTGACCCCTATTCTGTGTTATCGGGTAAAAAACCAATTGAGAAAGAAAGCGAACACTATTTTTTCAAAGTCAGCGAATTTCAGAGCATGCTTAGTGAGTGGAAAAATTCGGGAGCATTACAATCCGAAATTTCTAACAAATTAGACGAGTGGTTCGAAAGCGGCCTAATCGACTGGGATATAAGCCGTGACAAACCTTATTGGGGCTTTGAAATACCGAATGCACCGGGTAAATACTTCTATGTTTGGCTCGATGCCCCTATTGGCTATATGGCGAGTCATAAAATACACTGCGATCGATCTGGTCAGAATTGGGATCATTATTGGCATAAGGGCCATGACACTGAGTTGTATCATTTTATAGGCAAAGACATCGTTCGTTTCCATACTTTATTTTGGCCAGCCGTGTTGGAAGCGGCTGATTACCGTCGCCCAACTGCGGTTTTCGTACATGGCTTCTTACAAGTAGATGGCGCCAAGATGTCTAAGTCGCGCGGTACTTTTATCACCGCAAAGACCTATCTAGAACACTTGAACCCAGAGTATTTGCGTTACTATTTTGCCGCTAAATTGAGTAGCAATGTTGCTGACATGGATTTGAACCTAGAAGATTTTACCGCTCGAGTTAACTCGGATGTCGTTGGTAAAATGGTAAATATCGCTTCACGTTGCGCTGGTTTCATTGGCAAGCGTTTTGATGGCATGCTATCGGACGAATCTGCTTCGCCCGAACTTCACGCCGATTTTGCAAACGCATCAGACTCAATTGCATTAAAATACGAAAACCGAGAATTTGCACAGGCAATGCGCGACATTATGGCGCTGGCCGACAAAGCAAATCAGTTTATTGATGAGCACAAGCCTTGGATTTTGATTAAAGACGAATCTAAGTTAGATGAGGTACAAAGGGTTTGCACTACCGGGATCAACGCCTTTCGTTCTTTGTGCATCTATCTCAAACCGGTTTTACCTAACTTAGTTGCTGACGCTGAAGTGTTCTTGAATTCAAGAGAACTCAAGTGGGACGACTTACAGGCACCGCTACTTAATCACAAGATAAATAAATTCAAACCCTTAATGACACGCGTCGAAACCGACGCTATCGACCGCATGATTGAGCAAAGTAAAGAGTCGTTGGAAGAAATTTCAAACGTCGACGCCAACTCACCCTTATCAAACGACCCAATATCCGCCGAAATTAGTTTTGATGAATTCGCTAAGATTGATCTCCGTATAGCGAAAATTGTGAATGCGGCCCACGTCGAAGGCGCGGATAAATTGCTTCAATTAACACTGGACATAGGCGGTGAGACACGTAATGTTTTCGCCGGAATTAAATCCGCTTATCAACCCGAGGAACTCGTAGGTAAATTGA
>CAYQVT010000300.1:0-4104 GCA_964420885.1 uncultured Gammaproteobacteria bacterium | reverse complement strand
TCACGATATGATTAATCAGGCGCATGGCGATATTGCCTATACGATTGTTGACGTCGATAGTGAAATCCCCGACTCGGTTGTCGAGACAATTAAGTCACTAGATGGCATTATGATAGCGCGTGCAATACAAGCTTAGATAAGGCGAATAGACTAGATACTGTATGACTGAAAAACAGCAAGTAGACTCACCGGCGTTAATCGGTTTGCGGCAACAGATTGATGACTGTGATCAAAAGATACTACGGTTAATACAAGAACGAGTATTGGTTGCAGCGGATATTGCAAAAGCTAAACTTGCTGTTGATAAAGACGCGTCGTTTTACAGACCTGAGCGCGAAGCACAAGTACTAAGGCGAGTTCGTGAGCGTAATGGTAGTTTGCGTGAAGAACTAAATGGTCTGGTGGGTGATGATGAGATGGTGCGCTTAATGCGTGAAATAATGTCCATCTCATTGGCGGCTGAAATGCCAATGTCGGTAGCCTATCTAGGCCCCGAAGGGACATATACTCAAGCTGCGGTGATAAAGCACTTTGGTCAGGCTGTTAACAGTTTGGACGTGAAAACCATCGCAGATGTATTTCGTGTTGTGGAACAAGGCAAGGCGCATTTTGGCGTTGTGCCCGTCGAAAATTCGACTGAAGGCGTGATTACTCACACACTCGACTGTTTTTCCACCTCTAATCTAAAAGTGTGCGGTGAGGTTCAGTTGCCTATTAATCATCAATTATTGAGTCATGCAGATGGTTTAACGGCGGTTGAGAAAATCTATGCACATCCACAAGCTCTGGCGCAATGTCGAAACTGGATTGAACGTTATCTGCCCGACGCTGAAATCTTCAGTGCGAGCAGTAATGCCGAAGCCGCTATCATTGCAGCAAAAGACGGGACTGCAGCGGCTATTGCTAGCGATGTTGCGGCGAAGCTGTATGACATTGCCATCTTAGCCAGTGGCATCGAAGACGAACGAAATAACACTACCCGTTTTTTGATTATTGGTAATGACAATTACGCCGCCAGCGGCGAGGATAAAACCACCATCATGGTTTCCGCCCCGAACAAGGTAGGAAGTTTGTTTGAATTACTTAAGCCTTTGTATGACGTAGGTGTCGATATGAGTCGTATCGAATCCCGTCCAAGTCGTCAGACAAATTGGGAGTACGTGTTCTTTATCGATCTAATCGGTCATGTAGACGACCCTAAAGTCGCATCGGCGTTGACTGAACTGGAAGGTAAATCAGCCTATTTTAAATTGATTGGATCATACCCCGTAGGTGTGTTGTAAGGCGGATGTTTGAAAATGTAGCAATTATTGGTACCGGATTACTGGGTGGATCGCTTGCGCGTGACTTAAGGGCTGGCGGTCTAGCAAACCGTATTATCGGTGTGTGTCGCAGTGAGGCTACCGCTAAGACTGCGATCGAGAGCGGTGTGGTCGACTTTGTTCTACCGGTATCTGAAGCGGTTGGGCAAGCTGATCTAATTGTACTTGCAACTCCCATGCAGGCAATGATCCCATTACTAGAATCGTTGAAAGGTCAGATTCCTAATGACGCAATCATCACCGACGTTGGTAGTGTCAAGACTGATCTATACGCGCAACTTAAGCTGAGATCTCCAGAAATTCTAAAACAATTTGTATTGGCGCATCCGATTGCAGGCGGTGAAAGCTCTGGAGTAAGGGCATCAAAATTAGGGCTGTTCGAGAATAAACACGTTATTATTACGAACACAGAAGAGGTGTCCGATCAGGCGGCTACAGTGATCGCAAGCATGTGGTCGACTTTAGGTGCCAAAGTGATGCGAATGAGTCTTAAAGAGCATGACGCTATTTTTGCTAAGACGAGTCATTTGCCACACGTTATCGCATTTAGTCTGGTGAATTTCCTGAGTCATCAAGAAGATCGGGCTCGTTTGTTTGATCTCGCAGCGGCAGGTTTTTATGATTTTACTCGCATCGCTTCGAGCGATGCTGAAATGTGGCGAGATATATGTATTACCAATCGTGATGAGGTCTTAGCCGCATTAGATGGTTTTAAAGACCAACTAGACAAAATAAGAAACGAAGTAGAACGGTCAGACCAATTGGCCATATTGAATTATTTTGGTGAAGCGAAATCTGCGCGCGACGCCGGCCTGTTGAATAAAGCCGAGTCTATAAAGAAAGACTAGATCTTGGCAAATTAGCTTTATCAAAACATGGAATAAGACGTAAAAATGAGTTCAAAATTGATTCTAACCACCGCAGCAGCCGGTAAAGGCTTATCTGGGAGTGTCAGAGTACCGGGCGACAAATCGATGTCTCATCGTGCCGTCATGTTTTCATCTTTAGCCAACGGTACTAGCACCGTAACCGGATTACTTGAAGGCGAAGATGTACTCGCAACTCTAGCCGCCTTTCGGGCGATGGGGGTCGTGGCCGAGGGTCCTGACGATGGTAAATTAATCGTCGAGGGGGTGGGTATGCGCGGTTTGCAGGCGCCTGAACAGGATTTAGATATGGGTAATTCGGGAACTGCGATGCGTTTAATGTCGGGTATTTTGGCGGCGCAAAGCTTCACATCTAAATTGGTTGGCGATGAATCTTTGAGTGGCCGTCCAATGCGCCGCGTGACGGTGCCGCTTACAGCCATGGGCGCTCGATGCGCGACGGATGAAAATGGCTGTCCACCAATTCATATTCGTGGCGTGGAGAAGCTCGAGCCGATCGATTACACGCTTCCAATGGCCAGTGCGCAGATTAAATCGGCGGTTCTGCTGGCTGGTTTGTATGCTGATGGCCAGACTAGCGTTACCGAACCCGCACCAACCCGTGACCATACGGAGCGTATGCTTAATGCGTATGGCTACACTTGTGAAACAGAACGTGTAAATGACCAGATAAGCACGATCCGATTAGAAGGTGGCGAAGAGTTGACAGCCGCAGATATTGATATACCTGCTGATATTTCCTCAGCAGCATTTTTCTTGGTCGCAGCGTCGATAGTTCCAGGTTCGCAACTATTGCTCAAACATGTGTGCGTTAACCCTACGCGAACCGGAATATTTGACGTTTTAAAAGCGATGGGCGCCGATATCAAATTATTGAACCCTCGTGCGGTCGGTGGTGAGCCTGTGGCTGATATTCAGGTGACTTACGTTGGTTTAAAAGGGGCGGTTATTGACCCCAAATTAGTTCCCCTTGCGATCGATGAATTTCCTATTATTTGCATTGCGGCCGCAAGTGCTGAAGGCCAAACAGTTGTGTCTGGTGCGGAGGAATTGCGTCATAAAGAGAGTGACCGTATTGCGGCAATGGTAAGCGGTTTGCGAGCAATTGGCGTGGAAGTAGAAGAGCGCAAAGATGGTATGGTGATTACCGGTGGTGCAATTTCAGGCGGCGAAGTGGAGAGTTATCATGATCATCGTATTGCCATGTCATTCGCTATCGCAGGAAGTGTTTCAAGTGGCCCAATCATTATTAACGAAGCTGATAATGTTTCGACCTCATTCCCTAATTTTGTTGAATTGGCGACCTCAGTTGGAATGAACGTCAGTGCCTAACTCAGTCGACAACTTACCGCCGGTATTAGCTCTCGATGGCCCCAGTGGTGCGGGCAAGGGTACAATCGGGCAGATATGTGCCCTCAAATTTGCTTGGCATTATTTAGATAGCGGGGCAATTTATCGAGGATTAGCTTGGTTAGCTAAGAGTGAAGACGTGAGCTCCGACGATATTCATTCACTGGTATCTTTGGCCAATGATATGGAATTGATTTGTCATGTAAGCGAAACGGATTCGGCCAAAATTGAAATTAATGGCCAACTGGTCACTGACGAACTTAGAACCGATGAAGCAGGCCAGCTTGCTAGCCAGATAGCGCCTATTGTAGAGGTGCGATCAGCACTACTCAGCATGCAACGACGTTGCCGAAAAAGGCCTGGTTTAGTGGCGGATGGGCGTGATATGGGAACAACGGTGTTCCCAGACGCATCATTTAAGGTCTTTTTAACGGCGAGCGCAGAAATAAGGGCACAAAGACGTTTTGATCAGTTGAAAGCTAAGGGTATGGATGTTAATCTCGCGCGCCTGTTAGAGTCGATTCAAGCGCGTGATGTCCGAGATT
>CAYQVT010000299.1:0-4105 GCA_964420885.1 uncultured Gammaproteobacteria bacterium | reverse complement strand
AAACAGCAATTTTCCTCTATGGGCTATAAGCATGCTGTCGTAGAGGCCGTGCTTATCTTCAGCGATTTCCTCAGCCAGCTTAATAACCAAGTCTTTATTACCGCTATCTACACCCAATTCACCCACAGGAATATTATCTTTTCTGTCAGCTGGACTTGTATCGATAAACGCCTTCTCAAGGTACGGCATATCCCAGAATGAGACTGCGGCATCAGCGGCTATGGCTTCTGGTGCGAGTTCACTATTTTCTTCGGCGCTTATCAAGGTAAAGCTGCCAAATAGCAAAACAGCGAGTAAGCCTTTAAAATTTAAATTCATGCGTATCTCTATATTGGGTTAATGTTTTAGTCTTTTTTAACTTTCTAGGGTCTTTTTAGGGCTCAGCTCTACCTTTTCTAAGGCAACTCTGCTTAATTCACGGCCTTTTGCGCAACTTAAAACAGACCGCTAGCTGTTAGCTCCGTTTTGGCGAAGCTAAGCATTGCCTTACTGAAGAAAGTCATCTAATTGTGAATTCAATTCATTGAGAGTTGCCCCAGATAATACGAAGTGCAACTTGACTGCTGCATCTTTGGTTTTAAACTCTTGTGACTCAGCTCTCCATTGAACTATCGCGGCTTTGGCATTCGCTTCAAAGCATGAATGGGTAGAAGAGAAGACGTGTGGACTATGAATGCTCCCATCCTTACGAACATCATGATCTAGAATGACGGTGCCCAGTCTCATTGTATATTGCGGAACGAGTCGGCCATTATCCAGAACCTGTCTCGCTTCAGTTTTAACATCTTCTTTGTTAAGGCCGTGGCAATTTGCGGGCAGTTGCAACGGCGTGCGCTTAACGTATTCAATCTGACCAAACTCGGCATCCATCACTTTGTCTGTGGCAATAGCTATCGTACTCATCAGGCCAATCACGCCCGCCCCGATAAACGTTACAAGGAGTGCCGCGTCCCAACGACGCGTTCGCGCTTTAGGTTCAATTTGAAGTATATTTATAAGCCTCATTTTGACGTTTCTATGAGGTGTTGAGCCGAGTTGAGCCGTTGGACATGGCATTGACCCTGTATCGCCATGTTTTGGACGCTGGGTACTTAATAAGAGCGCAGCATAACCCTTCCGTTCTGCTGCAGAGAGCCCTATGGTCGCTGAATAATCTGCGCGCAATTCAATTGATAAGCGCCATTGCCTCACCAGGTAGCAAATACTTGGGTTTCGCAACATTGCGTCCTGCAAAAGTAAGAACAGCAATGTAAGCTCCGCATCATAGTGATGTAAATGGGTGCGTTCATGCCGTATTAACGTTGGCTGAATTGTAAACTCTTTAGGAACTACGATCACTCTACGTGGCCAAGACAGAGTTATGGGCGGTACTTGGGAATTAGTTATAAAGACATCTGGGATATCTGTCGGCACAAGAGGTAGCTGCTGCAAACGTACCCATCGCCATAGCGTTCGGCTCATAAACACGATGGTCAGCCCCATGTATATCATTAAATAGTTTATCGGTGTTGGGCCTTCTGCCGAGTTAACGTTAGTTTGTATAGGGATAAGTTCCAATATCTCTAAGGTCGGAAAACTAATCGCTTTTTCGAAAGGTATTACATATAGAACGCCTGGTAACAAACTAAGGACAATCAATGTTAACCAAACATTTGGCGACGGAAAACTTGCTCCAATTCGCCCTGTTCCATCACGCTGCAAAACCCAGGCACCACTTGCAACAACAAGGCTCCATAGGTGTACAAGGATAAACGCCTTAATCATCATCACTCTCGTTCAGAAGGCGATCTAACTCTTGCCATTCTTCTTCGGTTAACATTTTGCTATCGTGAAAAGCAGCCGTAGGAAGCGGACCCTTCATTTCTAAAACCGTACTGAAGAATTCACGCATAACACCCGATAATGTGCGAGCTTTACTTTCAACCGGAGTATAGACACGCACACCGTGCTTAGTGTCGAGTGATAGTAAATCTTTATCTACCATACGCGATAGTGTCGTACGCGTGGTCGAAAACGACCACCCTAATTGCTGACTAACGTTGTCTTGTATCTCTCGTGCAGATAGAGGCGCTCGCGCCCAAAGCACTTTGAGGATAACCAGTTCAGATTTGCTTGGATGTGTCATATGTAACACAATATGTTACACGTGTAACATTAGTCAAGTCTTTTGTTATAAATGGAGCTCAAAAGCTATTATGCTAATGGTTCTCAAACTTTGCTGCTTGGATGTTGAATTCCCATGTATTGAGATTTAGTATAGAAATAACAACCCAATTGCTTAGACACCCCCTTCTGCGAATAGCGTTCCTTTACTCATTGCAACTTCGAAGGCTGGACTACCAACATACACTTGCCTATAGGGGGTTCTCTTGCGCTTAGATAAGCGAATCAACGTGATTAGAACGATGATTATTACAGCGCCAATGATGCCAATAGTATTTCTTTTCATGATGGTTTCCTCTATAAGTTTAGTAAGTAGCGTTTTATCTACGATTAAGATTTTGAACCAGTAACACTGGAGTTTTAATGCCCGCCTATCTATAGTTCTTTGCAGAGCGTCCAAATTTTTTATGTCACACGAATACCAACGAAAATTGCCGGAATCGTCTGATCCACTAGGTCAGGCCTTATACCAACTCAGATTGAATGGCAGCCTGTATTGCCAATCAGATCTCCACGCGCCCTGGGGGCTGGAAATGCCTGAGATGCCTGGCCAGATGATGTTTCACATTGTGATGACGGGTGGCTGCTGGATATCGACTGGTCAACAACCAAGCATTCAATTGCCTGCTGGCAGTTTGGCTTTGGTGCCTCAGGGGCAAGGACATTCGATTTTTTCGGAGCAAGGCATTGCCTGCGATCACCTCTTTGATGTGCCCATCACTCAGATTAGCGAACGTTTCGAGCTCATGCGTCACGGCGGAGACGGCGAACATACACAATTACTGTGCGGCGTGATCAGCTTTGACCCGGCAGCGGGCGCAAAACTAATTGCGCAATTACCTGACGTTGTCGTTTTGGATTCCGTATCAGGCGATCAAAGTACGTGGCTGCAAAGCACCATTCAACTCATAACGAGCGAGGCTAAAAACATTAGCCTTGGTGGTGAAACGATCATGGCGCACCTCGCCGACATCATTGTTATTCACGCTATTCGTCATTGGGCCGAGACTTCAGCGGAAGCACAAGAGGGTTGGTTGGGCTCATTGAAAGATCCAAAACTTGGACAAGCTCTGATCGCTATGCACCACCAACCGGCTAAGAGCCGGACCGTGGATGAACTTGCACAAACCGCTGGTATGTCACGTTCGGGTTTTTCTGCGCGTTTTACTGACCTTATTGGCACCTCCGTTAAAGAATATTTGACGCACTGGCGTATGACCTTAGCTAGGCTAAACTGCTAACCGAAAGTAAGCCACTTGGCGAGCTGGCCGAAGAGCTTGGTTATCAATCCGAAGCTGCATTTTCTCGCGCTTACAAGCGTGTTATGGGTGAATCGCCGATACATCATATCAAAGGATGAAGCTGGCATAACAATCACTAAGACAGCGCTTGTAGATCAAGTGGTAACCGTGTACCAAGCCAAGCCGCGTTAGAACTGTGATCTGCCAATTCGGCGCCTGTTTCCGGATGAATGCGTATGTCGAGTCCTCTGCGGTTTAGCATCAACCAAGGCACAAGCGCGGCAAAATCTTTTGCCTTAAATGCAATCTGAAACAGGCGTTTAAAGTGCGGCCCAATCGGCTGTGAATATACTCGCCCGAGTTGAATCGTAAAACTCCGGCTCACTTCCCTACTTAACTCGGTTACTCCGACGTGGGTTTCGGGCTCAAAATAAACGTGAGCATGAAAGCTGTTAATCGTGCTTATGCCTCTCGGACCTGCTTAAGGGCGTCTGCGTTTCCGTCGATAGTTATCGTTCCTGGCCCCATTAGCGCTATTGAAAAACTCGCCATTGCTAAAACAAGGGGTATTCCCAACCGCCGCCTGTATTGGTAAATAACCAGCCTGCACCGCTGTGCGCCCAGGTTGCGCCGAGTGAGACCGAGCTGACTGGTAACGCAGCTTCTCGAACACGAACGCCGAGTACCGATAATATACCGCC
>CAYQVT010000298.1:0-4142 GCA_964420885.1 uncultured Gammaproteobacteria bacterium | reverse complement strand
CAGCTATACCATAGAGGGCGATAATCCCGTCTATTCTAATTTATTTTCCTACTCACGCCAATTTGAATGGTCTGTGCCGGTTGTATTTCAACGCGTGAACCTTCTTTGGAAGCGTAATGCTGAACTATTTTCCAACATCATTGATTCTGATGAACAAGTAGAGAAATCCGCCATAATAGGCGGCAATGAATACTCCTTAGTTATTAGAAATTCAAAAGCACTAATCTCCAACTCTGAAGCACCAAACTGGTACACGCCCTACGGCAAACTATTTTTTAGCGAGTTTGATTCATGGTCTAAAGTGGTCGGTTGGGCCAACCCCTTATACACAAATGCTATCGGACAATCTCCCAAAATCGACGGTTTAGCGGCGGAGATTATTGATAGGGATTTATCCATCGAAGAACAAGTCGTTGCCGCACTGGAATTTGTGCAAAGCGAAATTCGTTACTTTGGTATAGAGCTCGGAGAGAACTCGCATAAACCATCAGTTGCCGACGTCACTTTAGAAAGACGGTTTGGTGACTGTAAAGACAAAACCGTTTTGTTTATCTCTCTACTTGAACGGCTTGGGATCGATGCGTATCCCGCTTTGGTAGATACGGCGAGTAATAGAAAAATCCAAGAGTATCCACCCTCTCCTGATTCTTTTAATCATGTCATCACGCAGGTCTTATTAGGTGAAGAAACTTATTGGCTCGACCCAACGCGTGTATATCAAAAAGGTCCTCTATCACACATCTACCAACCGCATTTTGGCAAAGCTCTGGTGATACGTTCGGGTGAGACACAGCTGAGTGATATTGCCCCCCGGCCAAATAGCTCGCATGCGGATATTCTTACAACCTTTGATATGGGGGAAGGCGCAAATTCCGGTAACGATGTAAAGGTCTCTGTCAAAACGGATTACCGGGGGTATCTAGCGGAATACAATCGACATTTGATTGACAGCTCTGGGTTAACAGAAGTACAAAGCAACTACCTTGATTTTTATCAAAGAATATATGGCCAGGCAGATTTCGACGCGCCACCACAAATCACTGATGACACCAGCACGCCAAATTTCACAATCTCAGAATCCTATGTATTAAATGAATTTTGGGACGAAGAAGATGATGACTTTAATGGCTCATTCTATGCCGATTCAATATATGCCTATCTAAGCGCGCCGGATGAGCGGAAAAGAAATTCACCTTACGCGCTTGATTTTCCGGCCTCTATCAACCAAAAACTTGTCGCAAAATTTACCGGCGCCTGGGGTTTTGAAAATGAAACTTTTGAGGAAAAAAATCCGTATTTTAGTTTAACGCGCGACATTACTTATGATGAAGACGCCAATATTTTAGAGATCGACTACAAATACATCACCAATTCTGACCACGTCCCGGCAGCTGAAACTGCCGATTATCTAGACGCTAGGAAACGCGCCAGAGATGCTCTGGAATATGGCATCACCGAATACAAAAAAACATCCGTGTCATCATCGTCAGATGAGAATAGCAACGCCGAGGACGAATCTGTGTTCTCCTGGTGGCTTGCCATAATGGGTTTGTACATTGCCGGCATCATTTTTATTTTTGGCCAATGGTGGCTGCACTCCAGATCACAAAAACTATTTGCAGAAGCGTATTATTATCCGGTCTCATTGATCAAATTGTTCTTCTTAACAATTGTTACGTTCACCCTCTATGGCGTGTACTGGGGGTACCGAAATTGGAAATATGTGCGAGACAATCAACAAAGCAACATCATGCCCGCTGCGCGAGGGTTTTTTCACAACCTTTGGTATTACCCGCTATATAACAATCTGGTTAACGATAGCGAACAAAGGTTTGGAGAAAACCGCTTATTGCCACAGTTTGTCGGCATCATATTTGCGATATTGTATTTTATCGTTATAGCAATAAGTGACGGAATCTTCTTGATCGCCTCTATCGTTTTAACGCCCGTACTATTATCGCCGTTAGCAAATTATATAAATAACCTGGACGGCAATGCAGAAGCGCTAGCATACAACTCGAAATTCAAACTGCGGCATTGGCTATTAGGTTTAATTGTGCTGCCACTACTTGCGTTAGTATTGGCGAGCGATACAAACTTAATCCCCGCTGATGATGTCGTCAAAGGCAACCGCATCCCCGAACGCGAAATCACGTTCCTTAGAAGAAATAACGTCATTCCCGCGACTGACGAAATCCAGTACTTTTATAGTGATGGCATCTTTAGTATGCGCTCAGACGGTAACGGATTTACTGAATCCACCGTGTTTTCATACTGGAAAAACGAGCAGGGTGAACTCAAGGTCGCATCAGCCACGTTTGAAGAAATCGCCAATATTGAACCCAAGTTCAGTACCGATTGGTCGGAGAATAGTGTGATCTCTATTACTCGTGATGATGGCTCAGATTTTATTTTGTTAGTTAGCAATACCGACAAAAAGGATAAAGTGTTTTTTGACGCTTTAATAAAGACATGGGAAGCGAAAAGACCTACGCCAAGTATTACTGAGGAGTAAATCACCCATGATGGCTAATCCAAGTCACTTTACTTGTTGTGAGTTAGACCTCTACACGGCTTTGCACTATGGCTATCTCAAAACCTCACAATAGTATCGACACCGAACCAACCTTGATTGGGAAAACAATAACGCTACGCCCGTTGTTACAAGAAGATTTTGCAGGATTGTATGAGGCCGCCTCAGACCGGTTGATATGGGAACAGCATCCTGATTCCTTAAGGTATCAACGGGAAGTGTTCCAGCGTAATTTCTTTTCTAGCGCAATCACCAATGGTGCGTTAGCAGTCGTCGAAAACGCCAGCAATAGAATCATTGGCTCATCACGATACTACCAATGGAACCCGGAAAATAAAGAAATAGCGATTGGCTATACATTCTTAACGAGAAAATACTGGGGAACGGGCACCAATTTTGAAATGAAGCAACTTATGCTAACTCATGCGTTCAAAAGTGCTCGCACTGTTTGGTTTCACATCGGTAAAAACAACCTGCGTTCTTGCCGGGCTGTTGAAAAACTCGGCGCCACCTATTCACACGAAGTCGAAAGTATCGCCAATGAAAAACCATTTCTGCAATGTCACTACAAACTAACCGCGCCTTACAAAGGGTAAGTTTAAACGGCTCACTCATCGTCGCTTTTAAGGACCTTAACGCCACGATAAATATGTTTGTGGCTATCTAATTTAGCCAGCCACTCATCTCCGGCTCTTTCCAGAAACTTTTCATTTTTTCACGAGTATCTAGATCAGTAGAATCGCGATGCAGTAAAACCATCCGCTCACCCAGATTACGAGCATAGACTTTTAGGTCTGCCTGCTCTTCTTTCGAACAAGTCTTACAAATCTCAAAGAAAAGATCGGTCATGTAGCGATCAATATGCATGTATCGAAATGCTGGCGTGTAAATGAATTGAAACTTTAAAGGCCAAAAGTGCAGCTCTCGTGTAAAACTACGATCACAGTATCTCAACGGTCTTACATCAAGAACAATATTTTTTAACTCACTAAACGAGTTCCTTATGCACTGGAAACCTTTTCTCGATGCATGCTAACCGTATTCAAAACGTCTGCTGCTATTTCAAAAGACTGCATACGTTTATCAATATCGTAAATCATGCCAGATACAATCAGTTCATCGACTTGTGTCTGGCTAACAAATGCGGTGATTTGTTCTTTTATAATATCTGCGGTACCGATTGCCGAGCAACTGAGTACTTGCGACAACATGGAGCGGTCAGCAGGCCTCAGGCGTTGCAAATACCCTTCTTTTGGCTTTGGTAACCTACCAGGATTGCCGGAACGCAGATTAATAAAAGCCTGCTGCGATGAACTGGCCAGATAATCCGCTTCAGACTCTGACGTTGCGGCAAATATGTTGAACCCCGCCATGACATAAGGCGCCTGTAACATCTTGGAAGGCTGAAAATTATCTCTATAAATTTGTAGTGCTGACGTCAAATAGGACGGCGCGAAATGTGACGCGAACGCATACGGCAACCCCATTGCCGCTGCCAACTGTGCGCCAAACAAGCTGGAGCCTAATATCCATACCGGAATATCCAAACCTTCGCCCGGAAAAGCGCGAACCTTTTGTCCGGGCTCAGCTGCTTTAAAGTAATGTAGCA
>CAYQVT010000297.1:0-4143 GCA_964420885.1 uncultured Gammaproteobacteria bacterium | reverse complement strand
CTGCCACAATCCAGCAGCGCCGACGTGCGATAACGCTTGGGGATTAAACGCCGATTCGACAAAGGGAAGGTATTGCAGCTCAGGAGTTAAGTTCTGAGCTTCTAAGGCATCGAGAATCGTAGGGCGATATAAGTGGAACTGGGTCAAGGCTTCTCGCATTCGGTCTTTGTTCCCCGATTGGCACCGTATTCGCCCTGACGCCGCCCTGACCTCGTTCGCCGATGCCCCATTAAAGGCAGCATAGAGCTGAGACTGGGATGCGCTTAGCGAAGTACCCTTAGCCAATTTTTGAGACAGCGTCACTAAACTTCGTTTCAAGCGCTTTCGCTCTCTATCGATGGAATCGCCTTTACTGCTTCTTCGACAACCTTGACCGCGTTTAATGGTCGAATAAACTCGTTGAGGGTTTTCCTTGTCGTGGAAAATTGCAGTATTTGTTTCCCAGCGGCTAAAAACTTCTACCCAAAAACCTACTCGAGGTAATAGAGACTCTGGGCAAGAAAATGTTTCATCGCACTGTAAAGGATAAACCGACACCGGATTCTGCAATGCGGCAGCGTTCGTTGTTGCCGCCGAGCCAAATGTCAAACACAGAAATACCAAGTATTTGTATAAGCATCTTAGCTCTATTCTCGTGTTCAATTTATTACCCGCATCCTGAGCTACTTTAACGACCATTAACTTCTACTACTTTTTAATTGTTATACGCTTATCTTGAATACAAAAGAGAGCTGATTCACCGAGACAGAACTCAGCAAAATCAATATGCTAACCAAACTCAAGATCGTTGTATTTAATCCGCGTCCATAACACGGATATCCTGATTTAAGAGTCGTAATGATAACCACACCCTAGAACGAATGGAATCTACATTGCCAACAATTTAAATTATCTTCGGACAATCAGACTAATGACTGCCATCAAGGTATTATCTGTGTTTAAATAGCGAGGTTAAGCAACCGACCATTCAAATTACCTTCCCTAGCATGACTCTCGAAAACACCAACATTACCAGCCTTGAGCGCCTGGTAACACCACAGCAATTTAAACAGCAATATCCTGTCAACACTGAGATTGCATTGCACGTTGAACGTAGCCGCAAAATCATCCGAAACATATTAGACCGTAAGGACAACCGGCTAGTAGTCGTAGTAGGACCTTGTTCGGTACACGATACTAAAGCAGCACTTGAATACGCCGAACGATTGGCTAAACTCGCCGATGATCTAAAAGAAGACCTTTTTATTGTGATGCGAGTTTATTTTGAGAAACCGCGCACCACCGTAGGCTGGAAAGGCCTTATCAACGATCCTTACTTAGACGGCAGTTTTCAAATCGAAAAAGGCATGTCCATTGGACGAGAATTGATGCTCAAAATTAACCAAATAGGTTTGCCAATTGCCAATGAAGCCTTGGACCCAATCTCACCCCAGTATATGCAAGATCTGATTTGCTGGTCGGCGATTGGCGCTCGAACCACCGAGTCGCAAACTCATCGTGAAATGGCGAGTGGTTTGTCAGTGCCAATAGGATTCAAAAATGGCACCGATGGCGGGCTGGAAGTCGCGATAAACGCACTGCAATCTGTCAGCAATAGCCACAGTTTTCTAGGCATAGATATTGAAGGTAAAGTATCGATCGTACATTCTTCAGGCAACCCCTATTCACACATTGTATTGCGTGGCGGTGGCGGTAAAACTAATTACGATTCGGTCAATGTACGACTTACTGAGCGCGAGTTGAGAGTATCAAAGTTGCCCGTCAACATCATGATCGACTGCAGTCATGCAAATTCGAGTAAAGACCCGGAATTACAACCTTTGGTCTTGGATAACATCGGCCAACAAATTTTAGAAGGAAACCAAAGCATCATTGGGGTCATGCTAGAAAGCCACCTAAAGGCAGGCAATCAGAAATTGAACGATAACAAATCTGAACTCGAGTATGGAAAATCCATCACTGATGGTTGTATAGACTGGGAAACCACCGAGAAATCATTGCGTAAACTGGCTAAAAAACTCAACGGGTTCAAACACTCGGTGGGTCAAAACTACGTATGAAAAATTGGGAATAGGCAAACTTCAATTGCTCACAAGCATCTAGAACATAGTGACAGTGTAGAGAACAAGCTAACTTAGGAGCTCTAGAATTAACACTTCGAGCTCCTAATACTTAAACCTTTATACAAAGCTTCTGACTAACAAAGCCAAAACAATTACAGGGCAAACAAAGCGGACATAAGCCGGCCAGATTTTCCAAAATAGCGTGTTTTGCATCTCAGGGCTCCCTTCCTTGAGTTCAGCAAGCAAGTTATCGCGCTTCCAAACCCAGCCTACAAAGAAACAAAATAGAATGCCGATCATCGGCTCACTAAATTGTGTGGCGAAATTAACCACGCCGTCGAATAACCACCCCATATTGAAAATTATCAATACACTGAAGACGAATATGGCGCCCCCAACTAACCAAGCGGATTTTTTTCGCGATAAAAATAAACTGTCGTTGGCGTAGGCGACGGGCACTTCCAACATCGATATTGATGAAGTAAGTGCAGCGATACTCATAAGCATAAAAAACAATAACGAGACGATGTTGCCAGCGCCTCCCATGGTAGTAAAGAGTGACGGCAACACGTTAAAAATTAAGCGACCGCTTTCAATTAAGTTACCATTGTCATCGTAAATCACCACGCCGTTATGCAGAGCTACGTACATCGCTGGGATCACTAACATACCCGCTAAGACAGCGATGCCAATATCCATGGCAGCAACCGTCGCACCAAGTTTAGGCAGATTCTCCGACTTACTAATATAGGAGCCATAGACCATCATAGTTCCTACTCCTAATGACAAAGAGAAAAATGCTTGACTCAGAGCATCAAGTACTAAATCAGGTTCAGCTACCTTACTAAAATCTGGCTTGAGATACACCGCCCATCCATCTGCGGCACCCGGTAAGGTGGCGATGTAAATGATTAAGGCGATAATAAGTAAAATCAGTATGGGCATTAAACGTGTAGACCACTTCTCAATGCCACTCGCCACCCCACTGGCAACAATGCTAATCGTGAGAATGAAAAATAAGGCGCAAAAAACTATGCTGCGAACAATCGAATCGCTGACTAACCAGACATCCGATATGCCGACCAAGCTTGATAGAGAACCGACCGCATGGGATATCATCCAACCAGCGATGATCGCGTAAAAACTAAGGATAAGACTGGCTGTCATCATTCCCCAATAGCCGGTAAGCGCACCTAGGCCACGAGACTTAGCGCCGCTAATACTGACCATGGATTTAACCGTATCTGCCTTGGCATGGCGACCAATTACCAATTCTGCCATTAAGATAGGGTAAGCCAAAATAAAGGTCAGAATAATATACGTAAATACAAATGCACCCCCGCCGTTTGATGCCACTTTGATTGGAAAACCCCAAATATTGCCTAGGCCAATGGCCGATCCAGATGCCGCCAACACAAATGCGGTGCGTGAACTAAATTCGCCTCGGGCTGCCATTCAATTTCTCCTCAATTATTATTAGTATCTTATTTATGATCTTGAAACGGGCTTCCGCCCTGGATTAGATTTTTTCGACTGGTATTATTAACGCGTAATCACATCGGCGACACGCTCGACGATAACAGGCAGATTCTGTTCCGACAAGCCAGCAACATTGATGCGTGTGCTTTCAAGTAGATAGATGGCAAATTCGGAGCGAAGTGTGAGCACATCTGCTTGCGGAATACCCAGGTAGCAAAACATGCCTTTACTTTGAGCCACAAAGCTAAAATCTATTTTCGACTGAGCCTCGTTCAAACCATTCGCTAGGCCTTCACGTAAAACATTCATTCGGGTTCGCACCGCTTCAAGTTCAATTTTCCATTCTTGAGTTAGAACATCATTACTTAATAGGTGACCAACCACCGAACCGCCGTGTGATGGCGGCATGCTATAGCTGCGGCGCGCTGCGGACAATATTTGTGATTTCGCTGCCGCTGTATGCGCCTCAGTCTGGGTAATGACCAATGCGGCGCCAGTGCGCTCTCGATATACTCCGAAATTCTTGGAACAAGAACTCGCAACCAATACTTCGGGCAATCGTTCAGCAGCCAGACGAAGACCGTAGGCGTCATCATCCAAA
>CAYQVT010000296.1:0-4147 GCA_964420885.1 uncultured Gammaproteobacteria bacterium | reverse complement strand
GGTATTAGGAGTCGGTCTGGCACGGAGTATCGGCGCACTAAATTTGAAAGTAGTCGGAAATATATTCATGTCGTGGGTAGTAACACTACCGGCCGGTGCAGGCTTTGCGATTGTCTTCTTTTTCTTGCTCAAAGGTATATTCGGCTAAAACAATAGAATAATTGACACATGACCTTGGAAATTTAGCAGCGACTCAAATAACGGTTCTGCATCGTCCATAGCTCACCAATGGAGTAATACGTGTGGCCGAAGCGCAGAGAAATTTACTTGAGCTGGAAGGGTGTAAATAAGAGGCAGCAATCCTTCCATTTCTAGAATCGCGTATGCGGCGTAGGCTCTTTAACAAACCAAGCAAGAGTTCATAAAATCAATTCTTCTGGCTAATTACGCTATATTTCTAGCAATATTTTTAGCCTATGAAACCTTTCTTGATTTCTTTGACACATACTAGTTAAGCTATTAGTAATTGCCCAAACTGCACTCATCCATTCAGTAATAATGAGCTACTATATATAAAACTAGATGAACCCCCGGAGCATCTCATGCAACTAGTCACTAAAATAAATTTGACGATGATGGCCACCTTTGCCGTTGGCTTGGCGGCGAGTAGTTGGTACGCCTACCATTTAACTCAAGACAATGCGCTTCGTCAAGTGACCGAGCAAGCTGAAATACTACTCGACCATTCTGTCGCCTTGCGTAATTATACCGTCAAAGAGATTCGGCCTTTGACCGAAGGCAATCAAGACAAATACGAAGTTTTTCACCCACAAACTGTGCCCGCTTACGCGGCAACTCAGGTCGCCAATATTTTTAAGGAAAAACGCCCACAATACAGTTACAAAGAAGCCGTATTTAATCCCACCAACGTTCGAGATAACGCCGCCCCTTGGGAAGAAAAGGTCATTAATCAGTTCATAGATAACCCTGAATTAAACAAAATTGTTGGCAGTCGTTTTGTCGACAAAGAGAAATCATTGTACATCGCGCACCCGATCAAAATCACCAATCCCAATTGTCTTGAATGCCACAGTACACCTGATAGAGCACCTGCCTCGATGGTAGCCAAATACGGGGATAAAAACGGTTTCGGTTGGAAACTTGATGAGGTAATAGGGACCCAAATGGTAATCGTACCATATACCCTCCCAGAGCTTATTGCTAATCAGACGTTTAGAAGTTTCATCACTTCGACCGCACTTATATTCTTCGCGCTTTTTATCGTCATTAATATCATTCTACATACGGTTGTGATTAGACCCATTAGAACGATGACCGAGGCCGCTGAAAAGTTAGCCAAAGGCGAAATCAAAGCGGCTAAGGTTCATGCCTACGGGAATGATGAAATTTCTACCTTGGGTAAGTCGATCAACAAGCTAAGATTGATATTGGCGAAAAAACTCAAACGCCGATCAAACATAGAAAAGTCCAGTTATATCGACTAGCCCATACTCGCCAATAGAGACACATTGCCGCCCGCAGCAGTGGTATCAATGCAAACATGACGCTCAATTACGCAGCGTTCGGCAATGTTGTTTTCTGAGATTAACGGGATCAGGGACCCGCTTCTATTGGCTAAGGCTTTTCGTATACCCCTTAGATCATCTTCCTGACTCGCACAAATAACGGCTGAGAAGCCTTCTAGTTTAGAGAGACTTGTTCGGTCTAAAAAGCCATCGACAGACGCGGCTTCAGAACCATCACTAAATTTCTGTTCCGCATCGGGGCAAACGATCAAAGTTTGACATCCTATGGCTCGGGCGGCCTCTGATTGTTGCATCGCTAACTCAGGAGTTGGCCCTAAGCAAAGAACTCTCCCTATGGGAAATACCGAGAGTTTATTTGACTCTCCAGTTGGTCCAGGCAAATAACTGCTTGTGATGACACGGCGTTTGTGACTCATATTATTAAGTATTTCTTGAATCAAGTTCGGTTCTACTAGCGTATCCATGGCAATCCGAGATACGCCGTCAAGAGGCTCTTTTTCTGCTGGTCGACCTACCATTGAGAAGCGTTTAAGGTAATGAGCCCCCCCCGCTTTCGGACCAGTGCCTGATAAGTTTTCGCCGCCAAAAGGTTGAGTGCCCACTACCGCGCCAATCTGATTTCGATTTACGTACATATTGCCTACGTTCAGGCTGGTGGTGATTTTTTCCACGCGGTCGTCGATGCGCGTGTGCAAACCAAAGGTTAGTCCGTAGCCACTTTCATTAATATCGTCGACAATCCGACCAATGTCGCCTGCTTGAAACGTGGTGATATGCAATACCGGGCCAAAAACTTCTCTTTCCAAATCCTTGATGCCGCTAACCTTGACCACCGTAGGCGCGACAAAATGGCCTGAACCCAAAGCTTTTAACTTCTTCAGTACACGATTTTGCTGCTCAGCTGTGTCTACATACGCTTGTATTTCTGAACGAGCTGCGTCACTGATAACCGGGCCAACGTCAGTGTTTAATTGCCAGGGATCACCGAGCGACAATTCATCCATTGCACCGTACAACATGGTTAAAAATTCCTCGGCAATGTCTTCTTGCACATACAATAGTCGAAGTGCTGAGCAACGCTGACCGGCCGATTGAAACGCCGATACCACAATGTCAGTCACTGCACGCTCTGGCAAGGCCGTCGAATCGACAATCATGGCATTTAGACCGCCAGTTTCCGCAATCAATGGTGACGCTGGTGATGCCTTAGCTTGCGCTGAATTAATAGTTTTAGCGGTGATATTAGAGCCAGTAAAACAAATACCATGCAACCTCGAATCACCACACAATGCCGCGCCAACGATGCTGCCACTACCAGGAAGAAGCTGCAATACAGAACGTGGCACACCTGCCTTGTGCAATAGTTTGACCGCCAAATATGCGACAATTGGAGTCGGGTCTGCAGGCTTTGCCAATACTCCGTTGCCTGCCGCTAAAGCCGCGACGATCTGTCCGGTAAATATTGCTAATGGGAAGTTCCAAGGCGATATGCATGCAAAGATACCGCGCGCTTGTCGCTCTCCTAAATTCTCAATTTGCGAAGCATAGTATCGTAAAAAATCCACCGCCTCACGTAGCTCAGCGACAGCGTCTAAGGGAGACTTACCAGCCTCTCGCGTCAGAGCAGCGAAGAGTTCGCCATGACATTCTTGATATAAATCAGCCGCCTTATTGAGGACTTTGGCTCGCTCTTTTCCAGACACAAAGGTCCACGGTTCAGCAGCAACAATGGCCCCCTCTATATCTGCCAAGCAGGCTTGCGAAACGCATCCCACTATGTCGTTTGGATCAAACGGATTAACTATTTCAATGGGTGCTTCGCCGATGTGGGCATGCGCAGTTAAGCAACTCACGTGCCATTTAGTGTTACGAAATTTGTCCCGAGCAGAATCAAACTTTGCGACGTCGACACGATCCATTAAATCCCAACCGGTAGAATTAACTCGTTCAGGTTGGTATAAATCAGATGGCAATGCAATTGGGGAATCGCTCGAATCTAACTGCTCGCGCCAGGTAGCAAAGGGGTCTGCAGCAATCACTTCTGGGCTAACATCCAAATCAACAATTTGATTAACAAAGGACGAATTAGCACCATTTTCGAGCAAACGCCTCACTAAATACGCCAATAAATCGCGATGTTCTCCAACAGGAGCATAAATTCGACAGCGCGCAGAGGTGCTGTTGGTTATGTGCTTATAGAGCGACTCTCCCATGCCGTGTAAACATTGAAATTCAAACGGTGTTCGATCGTTTGCCAGCGCTTGAACTGCGGCAACCGAATGCGCGTTGTGCGTCGCAAACTGAGGGTAAATACGATCGGTTTTCGTCAGTAATTTCTTAGCGCAGCAAATATACGATACGTCTGTAGCTGACTTATTAGTGAAGACCGGAAAATTAAGCAAACCCTCTACTTGCGCTCGTTTAATTTCAAAATCCCAATAAGCCCCTTTGACTAATCGGACCATAATCTTACGATCATATCTCTGAGCTAAGGCATAAAGCCAATCGATCACCACACTGGCACGCTTACCGTAAGCTTGAACAACGACGCCAAATCCGTCCCAACCAACTAACCTAGGGTCCTTCAGAACTGCTTCGATTACGTCCAGCGATAAATCTAATCGATCGGCTTCTTCGGCATCAATATTCAACCCCATATT
>CAYQVT010000295.1:0-4149 GCA_964420885.1 uncultured Gammaproteobacteria bacterium | reverse complement strand
CGCCTTCCCGTTCGATAGCACTGAAAGCAATGCTGTCACTGTCGTAATCATTGCTTTCAGTGCTATCGAACGGGAAGGCGTCATCAGCGTCGGCTACGCCATCGTTGTCATCATCTGGGTCTTCGCTGTCGGGGATGCCATCGCCGTCGTTATCTGGCGCTGACAAATTACCCGTTTGAACGACCAGCTCGGGCGCATTCCCACTGGCATTTTCTTTTGAATGAATACCTCGATATTGACCGCCCCCGGTAACCTGAACGACTAGGGAAACGATGCCATCTCCATTTGCTTGCACGGCGACGTAATTACTTAAGTCGATTTCTATCCAACCCTGATGATCTGCTGGCGTAGCGATAGGAGCCGCTAGCTGCAATCCTGAGTTAGTGCTCAACTCGCGATTCCTATCTGGCGTATTAGTATTTTCTGACCAATCATCCGTACTGGCTTCGCCAATTAGCACCGATCCTATAGCCGGTCGGAATAGTGAGTCGTAGTACAACCGCAGCGTAGCTTGCTGAACATTTTGTACACTACTCACGTCGAATCTGAGGAACGCATATTCGTAGTCTGAGGAATAGATGTACGACAGGTCGCCGGTACCGGCAGAGAAAGACGTGTCGTCCGTAGGTGATAGCCTTACAGATTCGCTACCACTATTCGGAATGGGTTTGCCATAAACTTTAAACTCAGATAATCCAACGTCAGAGCCGTTGTAAGCATCATTCGAAAACACTCGAATATAGCGAGCCAGCGTTTCAGTTATCTGAATATCCCGAGGTCCGAATAAATTAACCCCCGAATAAGTCGATTGATTTCCAGTGACATCTGTCCAATCAACCGCGTTTGACGATGCCTGCAAGACGTATGACGAAGATTGCCGACCGGCAGACCACTGTAAAACAGCTCGATCAATTAGATATTCCTGCCCAAGATCAAGATAAATCCATTCGTCAGCACCGCCGAGACTAGGCGCGGAAATCCAGTCTGTTCTGAAGTTATCGTCAAAAACATTAGCAGGCGGATTTACAGATGGTTTTGAGGATGACGCCAGCGCTGAAATTGGCGTCAAAAGTTCGGACCCCGTTGAGCTTTCTGGTACCGGTAAAATAACGGCTGTTTGACTGGTGCTATTAGTTGAGCCGTCATCGTCCTCAACTGTTAGCGTTATTGTGTACGTTCCAGGTTCGAAATAGGTATAAGGTGTGCCTGCCTCGCTAAAGGGATCATTGTCCGAAAACGGTTCTGTAAATATGCTGCCTGGCACGCCAAAATTCCAGGTTAATGATTGAATGTCGCCATCAACATCGGAGCTTTCATCGGCGTTCGCAACCACGGTTGATGGGGCAAAAACAGTATAGATGTCGTCAGCTGGGAAAGGACCTAAAGTGAAACTCGCAGTTGGCGATTGATTATTCGATCCACCACCGTTGCTGTCGCCGTTTACAATAACTAACTGTGGCCCGTTACCACTCAAATTTTCTTTTGAGTGGATTCCTTGGAACTTGCCACTACCCGATACTTGTAATACTAGTGAAACAATACCGTCGCCACTTGACTGTGCGATAACGTAGTCGGTTAGATCAATCTCAATCCAGCCTTGATGTTCTGCCGGCGTTGCAGCCGGGGTAGCCAATTGCAGTTCGGAATTAAAACGCAGAAAGCGGTTTTTGTCTGGCGTAGTACCCATTTCTGACCAGTCATCGGTACTGGCTTCACCCACAATTACTAATCCGTTTGTGGGATTTGAGAGGCCTTCGTAATAAAGTCGTAGCGTTGCTTGCTGAACATTTGTGGTGTTCCGAAGGTCAAAGCGCACAAATGCGTATTCAAAATCGGATGAGTAGATTAAAGAGCCACTGCCATTACTGGTCGAAAAGTGTGTGTCATCGGTTGGCGAAAGCGTTACTGGTGAATTTGTGGAATCACCATTAGGGGTGGGGTCGGTATTATCACCAATACCATCACCATCGGAGTCTTCTGATTCGGTGCTATCGAAAGGAAAGGCGTCATCCACGTCCGATACGCCGTCGTTATCGTCATCCGGATCAAACTGATCCGAAATTTGATCATTGTCGTAGTCGGCAAGTGCTGCATTACGATCGTACAGGTAGATTTGGCGAGCAGATTCAAGCAACGTATAAGGCGCGTCGGTATCGTACGACTCCAAATCAGTAACGTTTGATTCGAAAATGACGTATCGGCCACTTGGGTCAAATTTCATGAACTCTGCAACGCCAATATTGCCTTTACCTTGAGGGTCAATATTTATAAATTCGATTTTATTATTGACTCTATCTTTTACATACGAACCGTTAAAAGAAGAGCCGTTAAATACACCATCGCCGTTTGAATTAAATCCTACAAATTGACCATCAGCGCTCATCGTTGGAAACCCAATGGTCGATTTCAATACGGTGCCGTCGACGGTAATACTTACACGCTCAAAAGCGCCTAAATTTCGATTCAATATAACGACACCTGCCTCTTCATCGTCACTATTTAACAGATTCGTTGCTCGCGCGCGAAACAAAATAAGATTATTGTCTTCGCTAATGTTGAATACTAAGGTCTGAGCGTTACTTGTTTCACCATTTATACCGATGCTGATGTTTTCGGTGACGCCAGTTTCTCGATCATGCAAAAATGCTATCGAATGATCTATGCTTGCATCAGAATTACCAATCTCCGTGGTATGGGCATTAAAAGCGATAAGGCGCCCATCCGGACTCATAGTGTATTGCGATAATAGATGGACGCTTTCGGCACCATTTGAGTGAACATTAACGCGCGAAGTTATTCCCGAATTTAGATCGCGAACGAAAAGATCCGTTTTATCATTTGTGTCATTCTCGACGAGATTGTCAGCGCTAGAGTTGAATGCAACGATAGAACCATCCGCGCTAATAATGGGGCTCAAAGCTGTTCGGTTTGCTAATTCACCGGCGCTATTTCGACTAACGATAGTCGTTTGCCCAGTTGCTTGATCAAATAGACGTATATCACCCGATAACAAATGATGTTGGTCGTTAAACTGCAAAGTGCCATAAGCAACGTAGCGCCCGCTGGAGCTTAAAGTAGCGCTGCCGGCCCAAACTGAATCGGCACTAACCTTTTCGTGTGTATTCTTTACTCGGTCAAATACAAATACCTGTCCAAGTCCATTGCGCTCTCCGGCTTCAGTTTGCAAGTCTGCTCTGGTAAAAACCGTGAAGCGACCACCGGCGGATATAGGTCTTTGATGAGCAAGGCTATGAGAAAAATCGGCAATGTCGCCGTATTCGTTGTGAAAGGCGGTTGTTGTCGCCAAAATGATTGGCGATCTTGCTACTAGATCAATGTCACCATTTGGGGTCGGATCAAAGTTATCTCCTATCCCATCGCCATCCAGATCCGCATTTTCAGCGACATCGAATGGAAATAGATCGGCTAAGTCATCAACACCATCATTGTCGTCGTCGGGATCTTCGTTGTCGGGAATACCATCACCATCGTAATCTGGGGCTGGCGCATTACCTGTTTGAATGACTAATTCTGGTGCATTACCACTCGGATTTTCTTTTGAATGGATACCGCGAAATTTGCCGCTACCGGTAACCTGTACAACCAATGAGACAATACCATCACCTTTCGTTTCTGCAATGACATAGTCGGTTAGATTAAGCTCGATCCATGCCTGATGTGCTGCCGGTATCGCGGCAGGCGCAGTCAATTGCAAGCTAGAGTCAGACTGTAAAAAACGACTCCTTGCTGGACTAGCGCTGTTCTCCGACCAATCATCCGTGTTTGCTTCGCCTATATAAATGATTCCATCCAACGGATCTGTAAGGTTGTCGTAAAATAAACGCAAGGTGGCGGCTTCTACTTGTCGTATGTCTCTAACATCGAAGCGTAAAAATATATATTCCCAGTCAGAAGAATAAATAATTTCCGACGCTCCACTTGCCGCGGAATTGTGTGTGTCATCAGTCGGCGTTAAAGCTATCTCATTGGCGCTCGCAATAAATGGAGTAGAAATTAGCAGAAGAGAGAGTAGAGCGAGTTTTAGTGCGCGCATTATTATTTCCTTGTCAGGTCGAAATCTTTTGTAGATATGGTCATCGGATCTAAGCTAGGCATTTGATTATTATAGTAAATTTATTAACCAAGCGT
>CAYQVT010000294.1:0-4182 GCA_964420885.1 uncultured Gammaproteobacteria bacterium | reverse complement strand
GTAAACCCGAAGGAGGGCTACGACCGTATTCTGATCGACGCCCCTTGTAGCGGCCTCGGGGTGATTCGCCGACATCCAGACATAAAACATCATCGGCGGCCTAGTGACATCACTGCCCTTGAAACAGTCCAAGCAGCGCTCTTAGATAATCTATGGACGCTGCTAAAACCGAGTGGCACACTGTTGTACATGACGTGCTCTGTGCTGCCTCAGGAAAACGAACAACAAATCGAGCGGTTTGTTGCGCGCACAAACGATGCTATGCTCAAGAGCATATCGCACCCAAGTGCGTTGACTCTCAAACATGGCGTTCAGACATTGCCTGGCGTACATGGAATGGATGGCTTTTACTATTGCGTATTGCAAAAAAAATAACTACTTTGGCGTGTCGGTTTGACGCGCCACTTGCTGGTCGCGTTCACAAGTCGAACCGGCTAAGCACTATCGCCCCTAGCCCTTTGAAACGCTGCATAAATGGCGCCTCATTTATCTGGCTTGTGATGAGTTTGCTTGTTTTTCAAGGTGCCGCCGCTCAGAGCATTGTCTACGATAACAATGGACTAAAAATCGAGCTCTCTGAAGACATTCAAGCGGCCATTGACAGTGGAGTTTCTCTCACATTTGTGAGCGAATTTGCACGTATTGAAAACTTTTTTTTTATTCATTGGCAGTCCGATGCAATACGCCGAGATTTTGTTGTAAGCCGTCACACCTTGTCTAACCGATATCTTGTTCATGAGAGCGACATTCTTGAGCCGCATATATTCAGCTCTACGCGTGAAACGATGACGTATATTTGCGAAACAACACTGGCACGTTTTTCTAAGTACCAAACTGTGCAGTCCGACTCTACTAACAAACATAAGATGCGCTTAAGATTAAGCAAAACTAAACTCCCAGGACCGATGCGTCTAAACGCATTCATCGCTAATGACTGGGACCTAAATTCAGGCTGGACATCATGGCAATCCGATCAATAGTAAAAGCAATATCATCACCATTGCCAGTAATTTCGGTTTGCACTGGCCTATTGTTTGCCCTAAGTTACTTGATCGTCAAGTCTCTAAGCGACGACGCGTCCGGAGAACTGCAATTCTGGATCACTATCGTCGGCGGGCTCGGCGTGGCAATGTTAGTTTTTTTTCTAATCAGCAATGGCTACGCTCTATTTGCACAATACCGCCGAAACGAGATTGGCTCGATCCTAACAGCGAAAATGGTCGTCATCTTCTTCTTTCTGACAGTAATACCATTTTCGTTGATCTATTTTTTCTCTATTCAATTTCTAAATAAAGGGGTCGACAGTTGGTTTGATGTTCGTATTGAACAAACCGTTAAGGATTCATTGCTATTGAGTCAATCCGCACTAGAAGGTATCAAAGAGGAAGTCATCACCGACGTTGAATCGGTGGCCAATAACATTCGCCAAAATCGCAATCAATCGGCAAATGAGTTATTAACCATCATTAAGGAATTGAGAGAGATTCACGATTTCACTGAGCTATCGCTGTATACCGATGAAGGTCGTGTACTGGCATTTTCCAGTATCGATCAGGCGAACATCTTGCCCAATACACCCAGCGACGAAGTCTTTAGCGAACTCAGACTAAATCAAACCTACACGCTGTTAGAACCCATCTCGGCAACCATGCAACAATTTAGGGTAGTTGCGCCCATTGCGGGCAATCAGCTGGGTAGCGAATTTTTCGGCGTGCAGGCGATAAAAGTCTTGCCATTACGTTATGCCACACTTGCAAGCAGCGTAGAAACTGCTAGTAACCAATACGCACAAATGGTGTTCGCTCGAGGGCCGCTAAAGTTCAGCCTAATTGTTACCTTAAGCTTAATCTCTCTGGCGAGTCTTTTATTCTCAATTCTCACCGCGGTGTACTTATCCAGAAGACTTGTGGCCCCTATCTCTAATTTAGCCTCTGGTACGCAGAAGATCGCCGAAGGCGATTATGGTTCTCATTTGCCAGTTACCAGCTCTGATGAGCTGGGAATTTTGACCAAATCGTTCAACAATATGAGTAGCAAAATTAGCGAGGCTCAACAAATTGCGCTAGCTAGCAAAACTGAAACGGAACAACAAAAAGGTTATCTTGAAGCCGTGCTAACTAATCTTTCGTCGGGGGTATTCACTTTTGATAAAAATCAGCAACTACAAATTTGTAATAGCGCCGCTAGCGATATTTTGGGATTGGAACAGGGGTCATTACTTGAAAAATCTGCAGATGAACTTTGTAAAGAAGATCATCATGCCAAGCAGTTTTTTGAACTCATCAACGCTGGAATTAAATCAAAACAGCATAATTGGCAAGACGAAATCACCCTGCTGGGAGCACACGGCCGCCAAATGTTGATTGTTAGAGGAACCGTGTTGCAATTGAACAATGACCTGATTATGGCCGATGGGGACGCGATCAAGCCGCTTGAAAATCACGTGGTTGTATTCGATGACATCACTAACCTAATTCAAGCCCAACGTGATGCAGCCTGGGGTGAGGTTGCACGTCGACTAGCGCATGAAATTAAAAACCCACTCACTCCAATTCAACTTTCAGCGGAGCGCATCAAACTCAAACTTCACGACCACGTCGATGGGCAATTGCAAGAAACACTCGACCGAAGCACTCGAACAATTGTTCAACAGGTTGAATCAATGAAAGAAATGGTTAATGCCTTTTCAAGCTACGCTCAACCAGTGAGAGCAAAGTTAGCGCCACTAAATCTCAATCAATTGACGAGAGATGTCATTGAGTTGCATGCTTCAAATCTTCATCATATCGAGTTGGTGTTAGAACTTGATTCGAATCTGCCTGACATCAAGGCAAATGCGTCTGCATTGCGACAAGTGTTGAACAATTTACTAATTAATGCGAGCCACGCGCTAGAAGATACTCACTCTCCGAAAATCACCATACGCACGCAGGTAGCCGCTAAGGTTACCGGCGAATACGTTGATTTAGTAGTCGAAGACAACGGCTCTGGCATTCCACCGGACATACGAGAGTCATTATTTGACCCATACGTAAGTTCCAAAGCAAGAGGCTCAGGATTAGGGCTGGCGATTGTAAAACGCATCGTGGAAGAACACAGTGGCTCCGTATGGACTCGCTCTGAAGGCAGTGGCGGCACTGCTATGCATTTGCGCTTACCGATTAATGCGATGCAAACCTATCGTGGCAATCGACGCCAAAATAGTTTACATTCGAACGACTCTAACGATGTTGAAACAGCGTTAAAGTGAGCTAAAGCGACCAACGAATACAACGCTCAGAATTGTAAAAAATGCGCCAGTTTTTCCAACGTGCCCCTCAGCCGTCAATCACCAAAGATTCAGGTTTCAAACTATAATTCAATGAATAATTCAATGAATTCCGACCGACAACACATCTTAGTAGTGGATGATGAGCCCGATATTCGCCACATTTTGCAGGATATATTGCAAGACGAGGGCTATCGAGTTAGCGTCGCTGAAAATGCCGACCAAGCACGCATTCGTTTTAGAGAGGATCAACCCTGTTTGGTTCTGCTCGACATATGGATGCCCAAAGAAGACGGCATTTCGGTACTCAAGGGGTGGGTAGAGAATAATATTTTGGGTGATGTTCCCGTGGTGATGATCTCAGGTCATGGCACTGTCGAAAACGCAGTAGAGGCGGTGAAACTTGGCGCCTATGATTTTCTTGAAAAGCCATTATCGACCGGCAAACTTCTTCTTAGCGTCGAACGTGGATTAGAAAACGCATCGCTTCGCCAAGAAAATAAGCAATTGAAATCACGCTTACAATACAATTCGCCGATGATTTCAAACAGCGATTCAAGTCGTGAGTTATTGCGACATATACAATTACTCGGTCCAACTGATAGCTGGGTTTTTATCACTGGTGAACCGGGCACTGGCAAACGCTTAGTAGCCCAAAAAGTCCATGAAAATAGCCCCAGAGCGGATGCTTCTTTTGTCGAACTGAATTTGGCGGCAATGCCAAGCGATGGCGTAGCGCAAGCCTTATTTGGTAGCGAAATAGATGGCAAAGTGGTGCTCGGTCGATTTGAGCAAGCAAAAGGCGGCACGCTCTTTATCAATGAAGTGTTAGGTCTCAATTTAGAAACTCAGAACATGCTTCTAAGCGCATTACAAGAACGCCAGTTTCTGCGCCTCGGTGGCAACGAATACTT
>CAYQVT010000293.1:0-4215 GCA_964420885.1 uncultured Gammaproteobacteria bacterium | reverse complement strand
GCGGTGGTGAGTCAGTGGGGTTGTTGGAATACCTATTACGTGGCACCGGACGGTTTTACCATGGGCGATCGGTTCATGCTGGGTGGAGAGCATGGTGCGGTGGCGGTATTGGGCGCCTCGACCTTGACAATATCGGAGGGTGAACGAGCCTTGGGTATTGAGTTAAACCGTCGCATGTTTAATGACGGCGTGACCATAGGTGACGCCTTGATCTCGGCTAAGCAAGCGTTGGCGGAATTGGGCGACTTTCGGGACATACAGCTTGGCTGGCAAATCTTGGGTGACCCAGCGATCGTGATTAATCCTTAGTTAAACACCAATCGCTTGAATCAATAAAAGCCCGTTGTGAGAGCAACGGGCTTTTTTAGTTTAATCGCTCAAGGTGTTTCTAAAATGCGTGGCGAATGTTTGCAAGTTATGAATCCGACTTAGCTCTAGTTGCTCTTGAGTCAGAGGTTCGGTACGCCTTCCGCTTGCTAAGGCGATGGCTTGAGTTACGTAATCTGAGCTTGAGCGATAAACCCAGTCGTCTTTGTCTAGTTGTGCGAGTATGGCGGCACTTTGTTGAGCTGGAAAAAGAGGCCCTCGAAGAGCAACTAAAATACCGCCTGCTGTCAAAGCGTGACTCGTTGCAACAGGGTCGTTTTCGACAAAATTATCCAAAACAATAGAGCCCTGGGCCACGTTCATATCAGATTCGAAAATGAGTTGTTTATCGACGCCAAAAGCAGAAAAATGTTGTCGTAGTAATTTGATGACATAATCGTGTTGAGCGTCTAGGTGCAGCCGCCAATTGGGCAGTTGGTGTAGTATATAGGCCCAAGTTTTAACCACTTCATCAGACAAGCCTCGGGCGCTGTTTATTCCCATTAAGGTATTCTTCAAAGCAGTCTTCGCCGACTTTTGCCTCGGTTCTACGTAAAAACGTTGTGAGGCTAATAATTCATCAAGAGGGCGAACCAAAGGTGTGGCATAGCTGCCTTCATGGGCTAGCCACCCAAATTGACGACCAGCTAAATGAAGCCCAAGCGCTCTTTGTCTTGAGCCCTGACGCATTCCGCAGATGTCAATAATGACATCGATGTGATCGGCTCGGACTTGCCTGGCGAAATCTGCGTCACTCATAGTCGCCGACAAAATAATATCGACTCGGGTGTCAAAATTCTCGGGCGGCGGCTTTTCATCATGCCAGTAAACGCTTATTGAATCATTGCGGTTAGCTAATTCATTGATCAGTGGAACCACCATAAAGTCTAGCCAGTCATTTGGAATGACTCCAATTAAAAAGCCGGTCTTTATATTTAAGGCATCACTGGGCTGGTCAACTTTATAGCGTTTCTCGTTAGGAATAAACCGTTCACGCCATAGATCCAACTCCTGGCGTAAATCACGCACCGACAAACTATTATTGTTGACGGCATGATGAATGAAGTTGCTGTGCGTCGGCGCGTGTTTGCTTCGAAGTAGGCGAACATAATCATAGGCTCTAACCGCTTCTTCACGATGGCCAATGATTTGCAAGCAGTCGGCTAGCTGAAATGCGGCTCGGTCATGATCAGGTTGATGATCTAAGGTTAGTCTGAACTTGTCGATAGCGTATTCGAAATTGCCCACCATGCGTTGAGCTAGGGCTAAATTATAGAGCCATTGAGCTCGTTCGCCGAATTGATCAATGAGTAATTTTAATAGACCCGCTGCCGCTGCCGGTTGCTTTGCTTCGAGTTGAAGGCAGGCCTGATTATTCAAAATAAAGACCGATTTAGGATTTAATTGCGCTGCACGTGAGCCTATGCGCCTGGCTTCTTCAAACTGCTTAGATTTGAACAAACTGCTGAACTGAACCGCATGGGCTCCCGCGTGGTCGTCTTGGCGCTCAATTATTTGCTGGGAGAGCTCGATTGCTTGGGCATGATTACTGGCACGAAGCGCCTGAATCGACTCTACGTTTAATTGCTGAACCGATTTGTCACTGAATTGGCTCATCGTTCAACTTCCATCGTCGGGTTTAACACTGACTGCACCAAGCCTTCTGTCAAGCTGTGCTCATGGCACCATTTTCGCCATTGTTCTTTGAGCGCGGTTGAGAATTCGCGCGCAAATTGCCTATTATCCATGAGTGGAGAATCGGTCATTCGCTTACGCAGATTAGATCGATAATCTGCTAGGGTTTCGGGCGATTCTGATAGTTCACGTGCGCGTTCAGCAAATTCAAAGATTGTTTTAGTACCTAATTTATCAAGTTCGAGTCGATGTAAAATACTGGCCGTTGTGCGGCTTGCGTAAGTTTGTCCGACTAGAGATATAATCGGAACCCCCATCCATAGCGCCTCAAGCGTCGAAGTGAGGCCATTGAACGGCGAGGTGTCTAGGGCAATATCAATCTCGTTGTAGAGACTCATGTGCTGCTCAATTTTGGTTTTGGAAGATCTAAGCTTGATACGGCTTTTTGAAATCCCGCGCCGATTAAATTGTCTAAGAAAATACGAGGACGCTTTTTTACTGCGTAAACTTTGATGCTTGATCGTGAGGGTCGAGTTTGGCACCGCCAACAATGCCGCAGCCCAACAATCGAGTGTGATGTTAGAAACCTTGGCTAGATTGTTAAATGATCCAAAGCGAATCGGCTGATCACCTCGTTCCATCTTAATATCCGGTGCGGTAGCCGGTGGTTGATAGCAGAGAAAACCATTTGGTAAGCGCAGCAGCGTCTCGCTATAAAATTGTTCACTAAGCCCCATTGGGTCTGCAATGCGATCGCTTATTCGATATGCGATGCTTTTTATCCCCGTGGTAGATGGATAACCTAGCCAACTGAGTTGTATTGGTGCCGCTTGTGAGGCAAAAACACCTAAGCGATTGCCTCTAGTATGGCCATTGAGGTCGACGAGAATATCAATTTGATCCGCTGTTATTTGCTCTGTTAGTTGCGCATCATTCATAGCCGAAGAGCTTCGCCAATCATCACAAATTGCGCGAATCGACTTGCTTACCCGATCGAGCTTTTTTGTGTCACTGTAGGCAGTGACATGGAATTCGCGTCTATCGAGACTGTTTAATAGCGGTAGAATAAAAAATTGGTTCGAGTGCTTGCAAAAATCAGAAGATACAAAGCCAATTTTTAATATACGATCGGGTGAGCCAATTTTGAATGCCTTTGCATTCGCCTGAGTGTTAGGAAAAGCGCGTTCGGCCCATAACTTAGCGAGTTGATAGTTGCTTCGAGGCGTGCTGCGCTCCGAATAATTACTCCAAAATAGTAGCCGCTGGAGGTATTTTGCTTTGCCTGGGTCTAGCGTGGCTGCACGAGAGTAGCTATTACACCCAGCCTCAGCGCGCCCGGTTCGGCAATACACATGTCCGAGTTGTGCGTGAGAATTGACATTGTCTGCTTGTAGTTCGATTGCACGTTTCAATGCCGACTCGGCCTTGTCAAATCGCGAATCATTGGCAAGAGCAAACGCGTATTCCCGATGAAGAGCGGCAACCTTAGGGCTCTGCTTACAAAGCATGGCCATTATTTCACATGCGTCTGCTGCGCGGCGTCGCTCAGAAAAAACCAGGGCTATATAGCGCAGTAGATTATTTCGCTCCGTGGTATTCATCGGATACGGCTCGGTACGCTCGTTGACCATTTCACGTAGCTGGTCGGCGTACTCAATCGCCTCTTTGCGATGCAAGGCTCGCATGCACCTAAGTCTAGTAGTGTCGGCCCAAGCCGATGCACTACAGCTTTCTAAGCCTTTAAGTGTTTTCTTGTATTGACGATCTTTAAACAGTCGTTCTATTTCACTTTGTATCAACGGTTTTTTTGTTTTTGATGGTGTTAGTGATTTCACTACTCATCTAACAGAGTCTTACGTGGCTGCTAAAAGCGCCCACAATATGATCAGTAAATTCGTAATGCTTGAAACGATCGACACTCGAAACAACATTGTGCTTAGCGACTGCGCTTAACCCGATCGATGCCCCAATTTCTTTCCCCTATCGCAAGTTTACAGTATTCAGCAGGAGAGACAAATCATTACAATCGGTGTAAAGTCGACATCGCTATTTTTAAGTTACTAAGCTAGATCGTATTGCAATTGGCGCGTGCCTTCCTTGGCCATTTAATGTCAAAAAATACTTTTTTTGCCTGCGCTCTAAGCTTAAAATTAGCGTCTCGTAGAGTTCCCCTTTTCTTTTGCCGTTCGTGAGGCCCTTTTGTTTCAACAATTA
>CAYQVT010000292.1:0-4279 GCA_964420885.1 uncultured Gammaproteobacteria bacterium | reverse complement strand
AGTTCCGCCACCCCGGCAACTCACTGTGGGGCGGGATTATATATGTGTGACGGGCCAAGTTTCAACGCTTTTATACGATTATTTCGGGTAAAAAAAACGCCGCTTGATTAAGCGGCGTAAAATAACAAAAAGAAGAGAGAGTTATGAAAATAAAAGGTTATTTACATTTCATAGGTCGAACTATAAGTTGTGCTGGGTAAAATTTACTGCCCATTTACCGGCTGGTAATTAAAACTGATCTTCTTTTTGATGCCGTGGGGTTTGCGCAACAGCAGTGGTGAGTTTTATGTCGCAATTGCTGTGAAATTTAGACAATATAAAGTCTCAACTACTGCAGGCCACAACTTTTTCCACAGTGTCCTTGAGCATCGTATTGCGACTGACGCTATAATCCGCAGATGCAATTGTCGATCATCATTCCAACTTATAATCGCCAACCGGAACTGGGCAGGGCGATTGCGTCGGTGATGTCGCAATCGTTCCTAAAATCTCATACCAATTGGGAGCTAATAGTCGTTGATGATGGCTCTACCGATTCTACTCAAGCCTGGCTTAAACAGGCGTATCCTCAAGTAGAGTATTTGAAGCAGCCCAATCGGGGTGTAAGCGCGGCTAGAAATTTTGGCTTAGAGCGCGCGAGTGGTGAATGGATTGCATTATTAGATTCCGACGATGAATGGTTGCCACATAAATTATCTGAACAGTTCAACGTGTTGCAGCTTAGCGGTTTGAAGGTGTGCCATACCGAAGAAATTTGGATTCGCAATGGTGTAAGAGTTAACCAAATGAACAAACACAAGAAAGCGGGTGGTTGGATATTTGATCGCTGCTTGCCGCTCTGCGCCATGTCTCCATCATCGGTTATTATTCATCGTGACGTGTTTAACCACGTGGGTGTGTTTGATGAGTCTTTGCCAGCGTGTGAAGATTATGACTTATGGTTGAAAATTAGCAGCCAATATCAAGTCTGTTATGTAGAACGCGCGTGCATAAAAAAGTACGGGGGGCACGAGAGTCAACTTTCACGTCAATTTTGGGGAATGGACCGATTTCGAGTGATCGCATTAGAAAACCTGTTAGACAGTAATTTACTTCTAGCTACATCAGAATACGAGAGTGCTAGAATTATGCTACTTAAAAAGCTCAATATTTTGCTCAAGGGCGCAGCTAAACATAATAATATAGAACTTGCTGAGCGATGCCGCGCATCGCTTTTAAAATTTTCATAGTCCGGTATATTTTTGCCAGAGAAATAAGGCCTCAAACAAAGTTCGATGTATCCAAATAAACCCAAACTTACCATGATGGTGGCGTTGAATTGTGAGGCCAAACCTTGGATAGATTTTTATAAACTTAAAAAAATCAGTGATAGCCCTTTCTCTCTGTTTTCAAAAGAAGGAGTCAATGTTGATATCGTCATCACTGGCATCGGCACATTTAACATGGCGACCGCGGTAGGTTGGATAGGTGGCCGCGATGATTCGATAAAGCGGGTTTGGCTTAATTTGGGTATCGCTGGCCATTTGAATCGAAAAATTGGTGAGGTGGTTAGGGTACATTCACTTATCGATTCCAATGATTTACGAAAGGTGTATTTGCCACTTACCGCAAGATGGCCCGGAGAACTTGATGCCTTATTGAGCGTCAATTCACCGACGGATGCTTACCCTGATAAAGCGATGATAGATATGGAGGGTGTGGCCTTTTATAAAGCTGCGAGTCTATTTAATTCGACAGAGCTGGTCGCTTCGGTAAAGGTTATTTCAGATAATCAGGACAATAGCGTCGAGGGTTTAAATGGCGCTATGATAACCGAGATTATGAGGCCTCATATTTCCGTGATAAACGAGTTTGGAGAAAGGCTAGTGGCGTTAGCTGAACCTGTATCTCTGCTGTCAGTAAGCTTGCCGTTAGATGACGTCAAGATGACTCATAGTCAACAGCGCTTACTGGAGGATTTATTAGAGAGTGCCTCAACCTTAGGCTTGCTTGAATCCGTAGCTGAGCTAGCTTTGTCCAAATCGTCCAACGCAGATGAGGTTCTCGGGGGAATACGCTCACTGATCGAAGGGGTTGCTCCCGCTATCAAAGGCGCTCAGCGATCGAAAATTTCATTGCACCAAACTTCCGTGGAAGAATCTAATGGTTGAGGTCATTTATATCGAAGAGGCGGTTGTCGACCACCCCAGAACTCAAATGATCGCGGACCGTTACCCTAAGGCAAAGCGTATAGAGATCGAACGTTACGGAGAAGTATTTAATTCACATGCTCAGAATTTTCGACTTCAAAAAAATAATCCTGCGTTGATTCTCGCGGCCAAACAAAACAAGAAGGTCATGCCAACCCCTGCGCAGTACGAAACTGGTGGAGGTGCGCACTATTATTTTTCTCATATGCTGAACTGTGTATACGATTGTCGTTATTGTTTTTTGCAAGGCATGTTGCGTTCAGCTAATTACCTTGTGTTTGTAAACTATGAAGATTTTTTCGATGATATTAGGCATCTTGCAGAACAACATGCTAGTGACCATAAGCCCGCTTGGTTTTTCAGTGGCTATGATTGCGATAGTTTAGCCTACGAACCAGTGACACAATTTGCGAACTATATCGTGCCTGAATTTTCAAAGCTGTCGAATGCAATACTTGAATTGAGAACAAAGAGCACCCAAATTCGCTCTTTATTAAAACAACCCGCGAATCCAAACGTTGTGATTGCATACAGCTTGAGCCCTGAACGAGTTGCAGATGAACTAGAGCTTGGAGCGCCTAGTATCGCAAAACGTATTGAAGCACTGGATAAATTGCAGAAACACGGATGGCGCATCGGTGTTCGCTTCGACCCGATTATCTGGCATCAAGACTACCTTGATGATTATCAAACGATGGTCGACAAAGTTTTTACAACCTTAGACACTAGCCTTATCGATAGCGTCACATTGGGCGGTTTTCGTTTACCTAAGGGTTTTTATAAAACCATGCGAAAGCTGCATCCTGAGCATTGGCTGTTCAGAGCAGGCTTAGAACACAAAAGCGGTATGATTACGTATACACAAGCGGTTGAGACAGAGGTTTTAGAATCAGTAGGGTCGATGTGTGAACGCTACATAAACTCCGACAAGATGTTTAGCTATTCGTCATTTAGTGAGAACGAGAAATGAAGCCTTACGCTATTGTTACCGGCGCTAGCTCAGGCATTGGGCAGGCGATTGCCAAGGCTCTGGTAACCGCCGGATATTTCGTCGATGGAATTGCTCGTGATTTTACCAAAGCCGACTTTGATGGGTTAAATCAGATAGAAATTGACCTATCGGATGTTAACGCTTTACCGAATCAATTGTCGCAATTCGGGCGTGCTCCAGATCTATTGATACTCAATGCGGGTTATGGTCAGTTTGGCGGTGTGGAGCAGTTTTCTCACAATCAAATCAGACGTTTAGTGGATACTAACCTTGTCAGTAATCTATTTTTCGTTAAACACTTCTTGGCTAAAATGAAACAACAAGGTGGTGGTGACATCGTCTTGATCGGAAGCGAATCGGCTCTCAACGGCGCGAAGGCTGGAAGTGTGTATTGCGCTACCAAATTTGCTATTAGAGGCTTGGCACAGAGCCTGCGTGCGGATTGTTCGACCTCAAACCTGAGAGTAATCCTCGTCAACCCAGGCCCAGTAGAATCTGGCTTTTTTGAAGAATTAGATTTCGAGCCTCAAGACGGTGACGAGTTTGAAATACCCGCAGAGTCGATTGCAGACATCGTGATGGCAGCGCTAAACCAACCAAGGTCGGTGGTGCTAGACGAAATTAATGTACAACCGATAAAGCGATCGTTTAAAAAGAAATAACTTCGCCAATTAACTTTCACTTGGGTAACGTAGGCCGATCTGACGCCGAGCTTCGTCCATAATCTCCATAACGGTTAAGCTCTCAGACCAGGGGAAGGCATCACTTTGAATTTTATGCGCTTTCAAGCACCGGTTAACTTCTTCAATTTCTCCTTCGTAACCATTGACTCGGTGAGGAATTGATATGGTACTTTGTTCCGATTCGGTATTCACGGTGACTTGTTCAGACCGCCAAAAGCTAGACATTCTAATGCTGCCATGGCTTCCGAAGATCCATGCCTCGTGATTAGATTTAGAACTGATAGATGAGTTAAGCGTTACAAGCTGGCCGTCCGGGTATTTCAATACAAGGCCAGTACGATCATCCACCCCAGATGCAGCAAAGGTGCTTAGTGCGGAAATTTTAATAGGTGTGGAACGCATTAACCATTGAGCAA
>CAYQVT010000291.1:1475-4297 GCA_964420885.1 uncultured Gammaproteobacteria bacterium | reverse complement strand
CGCACCCGTCGTAGGATCAAAACCGACCACGTGCCAATGGCTACCATGTTCACGCGCGACGTATTCGTCACTATCAACGGCTTCCCAATGGCTGTCGCCATGCTTGAACACAGTGTGTTGCCAAGTCGTTTCTTCATGTCGGGCGATCTTATCGAGCAGATCCATATCACCGGTTTCTTTAGCGACCCATATAGGTAGCTCAAGGTTCATAATCATGTCACTGTTGATCTCAAATTCGCCTTCGTACGGCTGGTAAAGCGTTGGTGGCCAGGTACGTAGGCCGCCAACATGGGTATTGTAACGTTGGTTAATGAAGGTGTTGGTGGCCCAATGTAGAACGCCTTCATAGTCGCGAATTTCTTCTTCTGACAATGCGTCAGATCCGTATCGCAATGCATAGCCAAAGGCGTTAAAAATTTGAAAGCCGGTGTCATTGTCAGATGCACTTGCTCTGGGGCGAATCGAGTCGTTCCAGTTTCTGCCGTAGTCTGCCCACTTTTCATCTTTTGTATGGTCGTACATCATCCACATTAAGCCTGCAGAAAAACCACAACACCAACCGTTCAAATCTCGGCCGATCCATTTGCCGCCCGTGTCGGTATAGCAAGGAAAGCGTTTTGGCCCGGTGGTGATCGCCAGTGCTTCTAGCTGAACTTCAGCGAGCGCCAAAACTTGGTGAATATTTTTTTCCAGTGTCGTCGAAGATTTGGCTGGAGAAGTCGCGCAGGCTCCGGGGAATAGAAAAACTGCAATAAGCAATAAACGTAAATACGGACTCATACTATTTTCCTGTGTTTGTGGCTACGACTTTATCGTAGCAATTGCAGAACACCCTTAAGTGCAATAAATGATGTGAAAATTGAAAACAGCAGAATCACGGTAAGAATACAATTCGCCAACCAAGTATTCTTATGTTCTTTCATAAGATCTTTTCTATTTCCCAGATAGAAAATACAAGCAACGGTAATGGGTAAAATTACCGCGTTGAAAGCTTGTGAAACAATCATTACCAGAACCGGTCTAGCATTAAAAATGGGTACGACTAAACCGAGTAAGGAAATTAGCAATACCATGATGCGATACTTAGGAAGCGTCATGTCCCTTACGCTGCCGTTGTAGTCGCATAGCAACCACGGCAGCATCAACACATTCGGAAATTGTGAAGAGACGCCTGCGGCAATTAGCCCAATAGCAAAAATTGAGGTCGCGAATGATCCTGCCAATGGCTCCAGCAATTCAATCATTTGCGAGGCTCTTGATAAACCTAATCCTTCAACATACAAAGTGCCGGCGGCAGCAGCCATGATTGAAGCGCTGATGATAAACATGAGCGTGACCGAAAACGCGGCATCGTTTCGTTGCTTGGTATAGTCTTTTAGCGTCCAACCGGCTTCTTTAACTAAGGTGGTGCGGATAATGAATAAACCGGAAAACACGGTTGTGCCTATCATTGAAGCAATCACTAGATTGGAACTGCGCCCGGTTTCCGCTGACACCTCAGGAATAGAGGGTATCAGCCCTTTAATAATGTCCCCCGGCGGTGGCATCATGATAAAAAAATTGATGAGAAAACACGCTGACATGACCGCAACAATCACTGCCAAGCTGCGTTGAAAAAACTCGGTTCTACCATTCCAGAATATGAAGTAGACAAGACAAACAAAGAAAGCGGCAAAGTAGATAGGTTTAATGCCGCCATCTACCATGGTCTTAGACCATTCGTAACAGATATCCGCAACAATACCCATGACGCCCATTACACTGCCGCAGACGCCCGCTGTCAGTGCGACAATAAAGTAAATGCCAACGCCGGGATGAATATGTTTACGAAATGCTTCAAGGGCAGTTTCGCCAGTCACCAAAGTGTATCGCCCATAAAGGTTAATCATGAAAAAGGTACAAAGGCATGATGCTACGATCGTCCATAACAACGTCATACCATAGTCTGCGCCAGCCTTAGCCATGGCGGTGACACTACCAGTGCCAATGTTAAAGCCTAATAAAAAAATGCCCGGAAGAAATAGTGCTAGAAACTTGGCGGGGGTTCCGGTTGGCGCAGCGTTGTTGTCCTTATTTTTCACGTAGACTTATTCTCCGTCTTATTATGGTTTTAATTGTAACGCACAATGAGCTGCTAAATTGATACGCAAAGTATCAAATACAAAAAAAAGCCCCGGCTAATGCCGAGGCTTTCGAACTCTAAATGTTATTCATAACATTTGTTTGTTCTTGGTGTCGCGTTTAGAACGTGTAGCTAGCTCCAAATACGATACGACGATCAGGAAAGCCAACGAAACACAGTGGTCCGGTTTCGCTAACACAGTGCTGATCAATTCTTTCTTCAGTGAGGTTGACAGCTTCAACGCCCACGTTGAAGTTTTCGGTAACATCATAATTGATGCTGGCATTTAGCTGACCTCTGTCAAGAGTATGAACTGGGAAGCTAAATGTACTACTACCACTGGTATTAGCACCGCCAGCGAAGTCATTGGTACGAAAACCTTCGCGCCAAGTGTAACGCGCTCTTGCAGACAAACCGAACTTCTCATAGAACAACGTAATATTGTACGCGTTTTCAGAGAAATCTAGCAAGCCTCTCGGTATAGATACATCTCCGAGCACATTTAATCCTCGACCTGAAGTAGTGTCAACATCGGAACCGCCGCTAAAGTCTTGGATAGTGTAGTTTGCAAGAATACCGAAACCTGATGCCCAGCCAAGCGAATCTTCAAAACCTGACAAGTCATATTGGAAAGCAAGCTCTATCCCGGTTTGAGTGGTTGTGGCTGGATCATTCGTTGGCGTCGTAAAGTCAACACACA
>CAYQVT010000291.1:0-1465 GCA_964420885.1 uncultured Gammaproteobacteria bacterium | reverse complement strand
TCCAGTGGTGGTAGGATCACCCAATTGGTTTGGAATAACATCGGGATTAAAGATACCGCCACCTGGACATGATGGGTCGGTCTCACGCTCAAAACCACCGGTTGTGGTTGTACTCGGTAGGATCGCTGCACCCTCGAAAGCCTGACCGAATATATTAGACCGTTCCTTCCTAAAGTAACCAATGCTCGCAACTGCAGCATCTGCGAAATACCACTCAAGCGCGATATCAAAAGAATCAAACTCCTCCGGCTCTAGACCAGGATTTCCAAGACCGACAGATGCGTTCTCACTCGTGTCGAATGAAAATCCACTTCTTAGTTGGTTAAAGCTAGGGAACAGAACATCGTTAGTATAGCCAGCGCGAATTATCAGATCTTCGCGTACGTCCGCTACTACATTTATACGAGGTAAGAGAAAGTCATAAGATCCAGACGTTGTTTGTAGAGATCTGTTTCCGCTAGCATCTGCGGGCCCGAATCCGATCGAGTCAATCTCCGCGTCGACATAACGTAAACCGACATTACCTCGGAAAATACCATGTGCGAAGTTTGCTTGTGCATACAAGGCAGTAGAATCTTCGTTAATTTCATAAAAGGCATTTTGGTCTGGCTGGAGATTTAGAATGTCCGGACTTGCTGGATCATGTTGTATGACAGCATTTTGTAGGATTGCTATTACGCCATCTGGATCGGAAAATGAACGATCCGGATCCAGAAGAAGGAAGTCACGAACGAATAGATCTCTACCATCAGCAGAATTGAAGTTAGTGGGTCCCGGAACTAGTAGTTCAGCGAACAGCGTGCCGTTCGGGCTGTCAACCAATTGGCTAAAGCCACCGATGCGATCACCGATATCGTTAAATTCACTAGATGTTTCTTTTAAACGAAGACCAAAGTCAAGCGTAGTGATTCCATAGCACTGTAAGTCATATGAAGCATCTAATCTAAATGCGTTCTCTGAGTTTTCATTAGTGTTACGATCTACGGCTACTTGATCCAAAACTACGTTAGCTGGATTTAGTAAATCTGCTGGAGCTGGAGAGAATGGCGAAGAATCGAAATTGACACCCCAAGATAGCGAGCCGCCTGACAAGTCGTAAACGAATGGTACGCAGTTGTCGTTACTGGACGCGTCTAACGGGCAGTTAGGGTTAATGAAGTTCAGAGTGGTGCTTAAATTTGGTGTTTCTGTGTCTGACTCAGACGTCGACAGCTCGACGCTCGCTGACCATTTTTCACCTTGCCAGTCGGCACCAATTGCGAAAACGCTATTGTCAGTAACGCGAGAATTAGTCTCACTCGAGAAACGCAAGTTTGGATCGTCGTCGTCATTGGCGAGATCCGGTTCTAGGAAACCTTGAAGCGCTGCAGGGAATGTAGGATTTTGGCCCACCCCGAAATCTACAGTTTCGAATGCAGTTGGGATACTGATTTGACGTAATGAACTAACGCCGGAGGCTTGAAGA
>CAYQVT010000290.1:0-4326 GCA_964420885.1 uncultured Gammaproteobacteria bacterium | reverse complement strand
TTGGAGTCGGATGCAACGGCTCCAACCGGCGTCTATGGTCAGAGTAAGCTGGAAGGCGAAGAAGCTATTTTATCATCTGATGCGCCCGCAGTTATTCTGCGAACCGCGTGGGTGTATTCGAATCATGGTAAGAATTTTTATAAAACTATGCTGATGCTAGCCGAAACGCGAAAGCAATTGTCAGTGGTTGGTGATCAAATTGGTGCGCCGACTTATGCTGGTAGTATTGCAGATGCGATTAAACAACTTCTTGATCGTATTTGTGAACAAGGAGGTTTGATGCAAGGTCAAGCTGGCGTTTACCATTTTACATGTCAGGGCCAGACTTCGTGGGCTGATTTTGCCAAAGCTATATTTGTGGAAAACGAAATTACTTCGGTAACGGTTACAAATATTACAACTCAAGAGTACCCTACACCGGCTAAACGACCAGCGTATTCTGTGTTAAACCTAGATAAACTCAAACAAACGTTTGGCATCTCTCTGCCGCACTGGGGCACGGCCTTAGCGCATTGCGCTGCTGAAGAAAAGGTTCGATAAGCTTTGGTGCTAATTCCCTAATTTCAATATGGATACGGTAAAATCATTTGAGGATGCAGACACTGCGGCTGACATTTTAGGACAACAAGGGCCTTTTGCTAAGAGAATTAATGGCTATTGCGTTCGCGAATCTCAGGTAGCGATGGCCAGTGCTATCGAACAAACGATTGTTGAAAAAGGTAGTTTGCTCGCAGAATCAGGTACCGGTACCGGTAAGACCTTTGCCTATCTAGTACCTGCTTTGCTTTCGGGCAAGAAAACGTTGATCTCAACCGGAACAAAACATCTTCAAGAGCAACTGTTTCACCGGGATATTCCCTTGGTTTTAGATAGTCTGGGCCTGAATGCAAAGGTTTCACTGCTCAAGGGACGTAGTAACTATTTATGCCTTCACAGAATGATGTTGGCGAGGGGCTCTTCGCGTCACTTAGATAAGGTTCAGCTAGCCGAGTTAGAATTACTTTCATCTTGGGAGCCTATTAGTAATAGTGGCGATATCGGGGATTTAAGTGAGGTGCCCGAAGACTCGCGAATATGGCCTTCGGTTACCTCAACCGTTGACAACTGTATCGGGCAAAATTGTTCTTTTTTTGAAGAGTGTTACGTTAACAAAGCACGCAAGGCCGCGCTTGTTAGCGAGGTTATGGTGGTAAATCATCACCTGTTTTTTGCCGACAAATCGTTAAAGGACGATGGTTTTGGTGCGCTACTGCCAGAAGTCGATACCGTAATTTTTGATGAAGCACATCAAATTCCCGATATCGCATCGAACTTTTTGGGGAATAGCTTTAGTTCTTGGCAGGTTATGGAACTCGCTAATGATACCCGCGCGGCGGAATTAAAGGAAAAAAGCTTAATCCCCAAATTGATTTTGATTGCCGATGAGTTAGATAAAGTGATGGCTGACTATCGGCTGAGTTTAGGGCTTAATGAGCGGCGGGTAGGCTGGAACGACTTAGTATATGAAATACCTAATTTACCTAAGAAGTTGCTTTCGCTCGCTGAAAAACTAACTGAGTTTTCAGACGTATTAGAAACAGCCTCTGTGGCTGGAGAAGCGTTGACTCGTTGTTACGAGCGAGCGTTGGAATTATCACAAGAATGTCATAAATTGGCGGATGATTCTAAATCTGAAGATGTGATTCGCTGGGTAGAAGTTGCGCGAAGAACATTTCGGATACACGAAACGCCGCTTAATATTGGCAATGCTCTCACTGCTTATTTTGGCAATACCGATCAGGCTCGAGTATTTACCTCTGCGACATTGTCCATAGATGGTGATTTTGGACATTATCAGCAATTAGTCGGTTTGCCGAGTGATACGCCACATGCCGCTTGGGACAGCCCGTTTGACTATTTTAATCAAGCTGTTCTGTATGTGCCAGAAGGCATGCCCTTACCAAAAGAAGACGGTTTTGTAGAAGCACTCTTCAACGAAGTAATACCAATACTCGAAGCGAGTCGAGGGGCGGCGTTTGTGTTGTTCACCAGTTTTAGAATTATGCAACAGTTTGAGGAAAAATTAGAAGATTATGATTTTAATGTTCTTACTCAAGGCGATACTAGTAAACGAGAAATGCTGAAAGAGTTTTCGGAAAAACCCAATTCGGTATTACTAGGCACCATGAGTTTTTGGGAAGGGGTCGACGTTCCTGGAGACGCCTTACGATGCGTGATTATTGATAAGCTGCCGTTTGAATCCCCATTTGATCCAGTTATTAAGGCTCGTCTGAAAGCGATGCAAGAAGCAGGCGAAAACCCGTTCATGCAATATCAAGTGCCTCGGGCGGTAATCACCTTACGCCAAGGGGCAGGCCGTTTGATCCGCAGCTCGAATGATAAAGGAGTATTGATGATTTGTGATAGTCGCTTAAGAACCACGCATTATGGGCGCACATTCTTGAATAGCTTGCCTAAAATGCGCCGCAGTAATCACCGTGAAAAGGTGTCGGCATTTTTAACTCGTCTCTCGAACCAAGAAGATTTGAAATGAGCTCCATTCTAGCGATCGAAACGGCCACATCGTCTTGCAGTGTTGCCCTAGGCCATAACGACGACGTATTCGTACGCAACCAAGTGGGTAATAATATTCACTCCCAAGTACTTTTAGACATGATCGATAGCGTGTTATTGCAAGCCAAGTTAGAGGCAATGGCGCTGACGGCAATCGCTGTCGGACAAGGCCCGGGCTCTTTCACTGGATTACGAATCGGAGTGGGGGTTGGTCAGGGCATGGCCTTTGGCGCAAAATGTCCTATGATTGGCGTGTCTTCATTGGATGCCTTGGCATTACAAGCGAGCGGTGATGGGGCGGTAATCGCTGCGATTGATGCACGAATGGGCGAAGTGTACTGGTGCGAATATTTAAAGACTGGGCAGCGAATTATCCGGCAAGGAGGCTTACAAGTGACAACGCCGGAACAAGTCTGTTTTTCTAGTCATAAAAATATGGTCTTAGTCGGGAATGCTTGGTCGGTTTATCGCGAACGATTTAGCGCTCTGAGTGAGTATGAAATAGATGTGCAAACGCTCATTGTTTATCCGAGTGCACAAGCATTGTTAAGTCTGGCAAAACAGGAATATGTTCAACGAAATGTCGTCTCAGCGGCCGAGTTTGTGCCAATATACGTGCGAGACGATGTTGCGAAGAAATCGACTAAACCGATTCCTGGTCGACGGCCAACTTAAGTGTTGAATAACGACTGGGTATGCAATTGAAGAGTCGTTAGCTAACAGATCACTTCAAAGCTTTTAGTACTTATTTTTCGATCATTTATTCGCACTTCCACACTCCACGGACCGATAAACTCTTCTAAGCCTGCAGCAGGGTTGACCCATTGAATCATTGCAGCCCCTGTCGCTCTTGACAAACTAAGCCAACTCCAAAGCCTGGTTTCATCTTGGCTTACCGTAAACGGGTACTCGGTTCGTTCACGTTCAGTATTGGACGGGTCTATCCACGTAATTGATAGGTCGTACTTGGTTTTAGGTAGATAATTCAGTTCTACTACGGTAAAAATTTTGTCTGAACAACTGAAATTATCTTTTGTTTCGCTTAGAGGGCGTTGATGTTTATCACCACTCGTGAAATAGACGTTAACCGACGGTTTGTTAGATGATGGGCTTGCCTTAGCCTCAAGGAAAAATGAGTTGTTCGTAAGGATCAAGAAGGTTGCCATTACTGGCGTGATGACAACTTTCAAGACATGTCTAGTCGAGACCATTTTTCCTCAGAGCCAACGCGCCCCATCTATCTTAAACGCGCGTTAAGGTCAGCTCACCCGATGTAGGAAAGCCGCCACAGGCGGGCCCTAAGCTTACATAGGTGCCGGAAAGAGTATTGCCGTTATTGCTGATTGCGGTTTCGATAGTAACCGTTCCATCCAGGGTTTCGCCGGAGATTTGTGTTGTTACAACGGTTTGGGTATCGCCATTTGATAAAGTGTTAACTACTGTGCCGGGAGTGCCGTTTGACGATGTTATTGTAGATACGGTTTCGGTTGTGGTTTCTGTACCGTCCGCATTGGTTACGGTGCTGGCAATAGTTGTTGCAATTTGAAATGAGTCTGCCGTGATAACGGTGAGAGACGCACTAAGCGACAAATTAAATCCATTATTGGTGCCTGAGGCTGCTGTGGTATCTCTTAGGCAGCTAGCACCGTTGGGTGTGAAAATTATGTTTCCTGTAACCGACGCATCTGCTTGCACCAAATCAAATGTCACCGATCCTGAGTCTGAGCCATCGCCACTTATGTAGGTACCAGAGAAGGTACTAGAAACCGCAGA
>CAYQVT010000289.1:0-4336 GCA_964420885.1 uncultured Gammaproteobacteria bacterium | reverse complement strand
TGAAGCACATAATGACCAAACTCATGCCCTAAGGTGAAATTAATGCGGCCTTGAGAAGAAATCGCATTGTTGTAAAAAATCCCCCAGCCTTTTTTGCCTGACGGCGCACGGATTAACATACCCTCTAACCCAGGAAGATTTTCTCCTTTAATAATACTTATGGGGTCATCTGGAGTTTTTGCGCGTGAAATTTCACTGGCGATCTTTCGAACGTCTAATGGATAATCAGCTTTTCCAACCTGACGAAGTATCTTAGTGATGTCATTTGCTGCTCTCTGAGGAAAAAACTTTGTCACTCATCATCCCATAGATCGATCATTTTACGGATTTTCTTCTTAATTGTAGGATCCATTTGTTGATACTTTCTATAAAAGCCTATATCTGTGGCGTCTTCGACTAAAACCTTGTCATCAATGAAGTATTCCATCGTTACGCCAAGTGCCTTTGCAAGACTGGACAGCTTTTCAGCAGAAGGCCTAGGTGGATTTTTGTTTTCTAGCTCCCAAACATAGCTTTTACTACAATCTGCAAGCTCCGCGAGCTGATCTAGCGTATAACCTTTTTGCTTTCGTAATTTATAGATTTTACTACCTATCATGCCGCTCATAGATCTCCTTGCACGCAATTTTGTTCAGTAAAGTGAACATAGTATCTTGACAAGCGAATTGCAAGGAACTATCATGTTCTGTATTCCGAACTTTTAATTAGTCTATTTGAGGAGAATATATGTCAAAAGGACCGAAAACGCATCACGTAGTACCCAGCTCTATGGGTGGCTGGGATGTAAAACGAGGTCAATCACGGAGAGCGAGCAGCCACCACAATACGAAACAAAGTGCGGTAGACGCTGGTCGACAAGTTAGTCGAAACCAAGGAACTGAACTCCGCATTCACAATAAAAATGGAAGAATCGCAATTAGTGACAGCCACGGCTGCGATCCTTACCCGCCTAAAGGATAAAAATGAATCGAGCAGCATTTAAATCGAGAGATTGGGAATCCGTTTTCTCCACGTGGGCAAACGGACCGAGCGATACGGAACACATAAAAGCAGAGAATGCCGAACGTCTTGTGTCTACGGCAATCAGAGATTCCGATCGACTTCAGCATCGGAACATCAAAATCTTTACACAGGGTTCATACCGAAACCGGGTAAACGTTAGGCGTGACAGTGATGTCGATATAGGGGTTATTTGTTTTAATTCGTACTTTTCTGACTACACAGACGATAATGTCAAAGGGCAGGTTCAAAAATTTGAAACTCCCGCACGCTATACTTATTCGGAATTTAAGAATGAGCTTCACCAGACGCTAATTGATTATTTTGGTCACCGCTCTATCACCAGAGGCGACAAGGCTTTTCAAGTAGACGCGAATACATATCGAGTAAATGCTGACGTCGCCACATTTTTTGAACATCGACGATACTATTCCGCAACAAACTATTACTCGGGTGTGGAAATGCAGGCGGACGAAGGCAAACGCATAGTCAATTGGCCTGAGCAACATTATAAAAGCGGAGTGTTGAAAAACAAGCGCACAAGAAAGAGATTTAAACGGTGCGTACGAATTCTTAAAACCTTACGGAATGAGATGTCTGATAACGGTATATTTGCAGCTAATGTGGTTCCCAGCTTTCTCATTGAATGTCTCGTTTGGAATGCATCAAATAGTTCATTCGATAACCGAAGCTGCAAGTCTATGATGCGCGCTGTATTAGCAAACCTTTACAACGATACCAGAACAGACGATAAGTGCCGAGAATGGACAGAGGTTAGCGAGCTAAAATACCTCTTTCGATACACGCAGCCATGGACTCGGGAGAACGCTAATGCATTTATCAGCGCCGCTTGGAACTATATAGGATTCGATGATGCTGACTAGAGTACATATTACTTCATTTATTGCGCTAACGTTGTTCATCTATCTGATGGCATTGTGGTTTTTGGGAGAACAAGTCTGGACAGTTTCATATGCCCAGCCATTTGGTATTTTAGTTACCACGCTCGTCTCCATATCGGTCATATTTACTAAATGGGCTTGGTCTTGGCCGGTATTTCGTGGTTGGTACATCCAGCGTCCCGATATCCGTGGTACCTGGTTGGTGGAATTAAAAAGCAACTGGACTGATCCAAAAACTGGTAAAGGCGTTCCGTCGATAAACGCCTATCTTTCAATCCGCCAAACCCTTACTTCGCTGTCCATGCGACTTATGACCAAAGAGTCTAAATCACGCTCGATTGCCTATAGCCTTGAAAAAGAAGATGATGGCTTCTATCGGATTGCGGGAGTTTATCGCAATGAACCGAACATCGAACTTCAAGGCGAAAAAAGTGAGATCCATCACGGCTCACTAATTCTCGAATTACACGGCACTCCACCAATTTCTTTGAATGGACACTACTGGACCGACAGAGGTACCAGGGGCTCAATGATTACTACTAACCATAACAAAACGCTGTACGACAGTTACGAAAATGCACGAAGAGCTTTTAAAGAAGATTAAAAGAGGATTGGTAAAGAGGCCTTGGTTCACAATAGTAGGTTGCGGTGAAGCAATCCTCGTGACCCCAAGCTAATTATAATGAGCAGAACAAGGAGAGTTTTGAATGAAATTTTTGAAAAACGAAGTAAATAAGATTCTCAATTTAGAAATCTATCCGAATCATGAAAATTTCGTAGAAGCCATAAAGATTTTTATGTGGTGGTCTGCACCTGCGTTTACGTTTGTGTTAGCTGTAAACACGTTGAGCTCCTTTAGATCAGTTGAATACTATTTAGCTGGGGTTGATCAAGGTATTGGACCAATGCTGTGGAATATTTTCGGAATCTTTGGATTAATGTTCTTTTCGCTATCATTGGTTTTCCCTAATACGCAGTTTTTTAGTCGCGCTTCACACCAAATTCTTCTGAACACGTTCGCGATGGGTTCTTTGGCAATCGGGCTTCTGCTGGGTAGTTTCTTCGTTTCGCTACCTACTGCTCATTTATTTTTGGAGGGCTGGAGATTGTATTTCTTTGGCCCGGTATGGATGGCGTTATTAATAATCGTAGCGTTAATAAATTTTGCCGTTTGGTATATTTCCCAGGTGACTCGACCGAATAATAACTATCAAAAACGCATATCGGAGATAAATGTAATGACGCGCACTGCAGTGGCGTTGCTCTTTTTTTGGCTTCCCGTTGTTCTGCTCTGGCTTGAAAAATAAGCCAATGAATTAGCAAAATCGAGTGAAGTTTTCTTGGTGAAGTAGGCTTTTATTATATTACCAGCTAGAGCAGCAAGCGTAAATTTCGTTTGTGTAGACTTGTTCCCCTCTCTTACAACGGATACGAACCAAAACCTTGGCGGCTTCTTGCTCTATCGATTTTTTTTGCATAAGCTGGTTCTATGCGAAAAGCCACGATAAAATGGAAACAATTTAAATCCTACGATTCAGCAATGGGGTCGTACGAATGCATATACCTATTCGTTTCAAATGACCAACCAAATTATGCTGGCATTTGTTACAAGAGCGTTTTTGGCGGGTCGAAGCGTATGGTTGGCAACCGCGAAAGAAGCCCTCGATACGGCGGTTCTTACAGGCACTTTATTGATGGGTTTATAGCGGAAGGTGGCAAACTGTACATAGGAAAATGCCTGAGAGCCAAACCTTCATTAATCAAGCCAATTGAATCCAGCCTTATTTATTATCAAAAACCAAGATATAACAGACAAGTTCTTAAGCCCGCGTATAGATTAAGCCATAAAGGCGATATACCTCAATATTTACTTTGAAATTAAAATTCGCAATAAACTACTTAAGCAAATCCCTACCAATAATCTCTTTCATGATCTCATTAGTGCCGCCGTAAATGCATTGCACGCGCGCATCCAGATAGGCGCGTGATACGCCGTATTCGCGCATATAACCGTAGCCACCATGTAGCTGGAGACATTTATCAGCAATTTTGTATTGCATATCTGTTGATGCATATTTCGCCATGCTTGCTTCTGTTACGGTTAACTCCCCTTGTGCAAAACTTCTTTTGCATTGCTCGACAAAGGCTTTATTAAGCTGCACTTCTGTGGCGAGTTCGGCCATGGTGAATTTGGTGTTTTGAAATTCTGCGATCGTCTGGCCAAATGCTTGGCGTTCTTTAACGTAGGCAACCGTTGAATCAATCACGCCTTCTGCTGCGGCTACGGCGCTGACTGCTATTGCTAATCTTTCGCGCTGTAACTCGCCCATTAATATAGTAAAGCCACGGTCAACCTGCCCTAGCACTGCTGACTCTGGCACTTGGCAGTCATTAAAAAAGAGCTCGGAGGTATCACCGGCATGCAAACCAATTTT
>CAYQVT010000288.1:0-4339 GCA_964420885.1 uncultured Gammaproteobacteria bacterium | reverse complement strand
CAGGACAGCGAAAAATTCCTCCGGGGCTTTGGCGCCGTAGGGGTCAATCAGGGTTGGCTGGCCGCTGCGCACGGCGCGCACATGGCGCTTAAAAGCGCGGGTAAAGACACCAAACCATTCCGCCCGGTCCTGATGCGCGTCCAGTATTGGCGCGCCGTTTGTGCTGCCGGACAGATCATCAAGCTGATGGGCAAATTCGTGAAAGACCACATTGCGCCCGCTGCGATCGTTATGCGCGCCGTGCTGACTATGGGCCCAGGAAAGGACCACAGGTCCGCGCCCCCAGCTCTCGCCCAGGCGCACTTCATCGCGCTCGGTGACCACATAGCCGTGATTATAGCTCTGCCGGGATTTAAACGCGTCGGGGTAAAGCAGGACGGTCCGCAAATTACGGTACCAATGATCGTTCCCCGCCACCAAGAGACTGGCCTGCGCCGCAATCGACAGCCGCATAGTCTCGGTCACCCGAAGGCCGCCGCAGCCTATAAAATCTATCTGATCCAGAAACAGCCGGACCCGGCCTTCAAACCGGGAGCGCAGCTTTTTCGGCAGGCGGTTGGTGATCGGCACATGCTGCGCAAGGACCCTGCGCTGCTGCGCCGATAAAGGCGAGCGGAGCAGAGTTTTGCGCCTTTGGCCTCGCGTCCAAGCTTTATAGCCCAGCCAAAAGGCCAGGAATCCAATGGCAAAGATGATTACAGGCATAAGGAAAACCCCTTCCGGATATATCGGGACCAATTTATCGTTCACCCAATATAGGAAGAGTCGGTGGTGATTTTAAGGGGCGCGACTGTTACGTCACGGAATCACGACATTCAAAGATGTTTAACAGTTAGATTATCACCCCATTTAAGGTTCAAATATTCACAAACCAGCGTTCGATGACAATTGTGGGGCTTGTCCTCCGAGCACAAAAGACAACTTTGATTTAAGAATTCTTGATTCAAATTTTGCTCAATCTTTCTTGATTGCATTAGAGTTAGAAACTTCTCTCTATAAATGCCCCAGTCGCCTTTGTTTTTTTTATACTCGGTAAGTATATCCTGTGTGGGTGCCAACATAGGTTTATGAAGATATCCAACATTGCAAATCTCTCTTAGAAAAAACTGTAAGTCCTTAGCTTTAGCAAATGCTGCCAACTGAGAAGTATTGTTTAGCCTAACGTCAATCACAGTTTTTACACCGGATGATTTTATCCTCCGGAAGAAATTCTCTGCTGTGGTTTTTGTAAACCCGATTGTGTTAACTTCAATCATGTACTTAAAGCGCTCTTTTTATTAAATTATCAGTCTCGTTATATGCTACTTTCATAGCTTGTTTTTTGTAGGCGGCGCTTAATGTCTCGGTTGGGGAGGCGAAGAAATCCAAAGTCTCCTTACCGTGGTTTTCCAAAAGATGCTTTTCAATGGTTGTGTGAGTTTTTATATTACCATTTTTTAGTATGTGGTTTGTTTCAATATCCATTTCAGAAAACGTTCTCGAAACCATCAAACATCGATGACATTCTAGTGGATTGTGCTCAGAACACATCAACGCAATTTTGTATTTTTGAGCTCCGTTTAAAACTCTTCTAATACCGTTATCGTAAGAACGGGACTTTACCATTTCTTCGTAGTTGGCGATGCCAAACTCAAAATGTTCAGGGATTTCTGGACGACCGCCTAACTCTTTTCCAAGAAATACATATTTGATTTTCGAGGTTGCAAGGGAGTTTTTAAAAATCGACTTGGAAAATTGTGGATAGCGATTTGAGTAAGGAGACGAGCGTACATCAACTATTGCATTGATATGGTGTGAATTTAGTAACTCAAGAAACTCGTCCATTGTATGAGAGGAGTGGCCAATCGAATATATACTTTTTTCAAATTCCATTACTGGATGCTCAATTTGTTTCTTGTTCGTCGAAGACTGAACTAAAGGATTATACCGTTTAACTGAACAAAACAACGATTGTGTTGCGCTGGAAACCTCCTAGCAAGTCCAACTCGTAAATGTATATGTTCACGTTCGCCTAATTGCCTATTATAAGCTTTCAAGTTTTCTTTGTCTTGAATTTGGTTGTTCAATTCCGTTGAAGTTACTCCTAAATCCCAACCTTCGCCTGCGCTATCAATAAACTTTGCTCGTAATTTTCGTTTTCCATCAAACTCGGTAAAAAACAAATATAGATTTTTTGTATTTTGATTGAGACCGGCAAGTGAGCAGCAATTAACTCCATCTTCCACATATGCTTTAAAATAATACCGATAACCGCGACCTTGAACCACGTTATTTCCAAAGCATCCTTGAAGAGAATCCGACGAGTTCGGCTGAGGCATAGCCTTATTTCCAGGTTTCATTTCATCGGCATAAACAAACCAATCTTCATTCCTGTGCGGCAGGTGGCTTTGTAATTGTTGGTGAGCTCTCGTCCCCAAATTTAGTACCCTGCCAACTTCGATTTTGTAGGTATCAATTTGATCGGAAGTCCAATTGCGACCGTTAGGTTTTGGCCTTATCATCCGTAAGGAGGTAGGGTCGTATCCTGCAACGCAATGGTTACCCCTGCTCATGTTGGTCAAATCTGTAACTATAACATCCATACAAAACTCCTCTTTTAGTTTAACAAAAGAGGAGTTCTAGCGCAAGTGAACCGCTTGCGCCTGTACATAGTAGATATTTTTTTTAAACGGCCTCGTCAAAAAGATCACCGGTTCCTGTATCTTTTCTCTTCGGTTTCGCTGTCTTGGATTTTTGAATATCTGCCCAAATTTCATATGTTTCTTGGATCATTTCAAATATTGCTTCAAACTCGAAAAGGTTTTCCAATTCTGAAGCTCGATAAATTTGATAGGAGCGCTTCTTTTCTTTTCTGTCTTGTGCAAATTTTACGATCATAAGTTCCGCGTCTGCTAAGTCTGGATTTGGCACTCGAATTTGTTCATGCATAATTGAAAAAGCGACTTTGCGACCTATGCGGGTTAACCCATGCTGTCGTCTGTGATCAAAAAATGCGATCGTGTTTTTGCCTTGCGAATTGAAGACCATGTTGGTCCAGTAGCGGACATATCCCAGTGAACCTAGGTATAATGATCTGAAGCGGTAATCAGTAGCCCTTGAAACATTGGCTTTAGCCCAACCCATTGTAAGCTCTGCCAATTCTACGCAGCTAGATTTTTGAACAGGATGTTTACATCTTTTCTCAATTGCCGCGAGAATCTGTTCATCCGAAGGTTTAGCTATTTCTAGCGGTAATGAAACATCTGGATTAAGAATGTTAGGCAATTGGTTCCTTAACGGATCATATGACCAATAACCGCCAGATTTATTAAATACTTCGAGCCTTGGCCGTTTTAGCGATTTTTCTAATGGCGCTATATTAGCTAGGTCTATTTCCGGTAAACGGCGCAGATTCATACTCACCTCGCATTACTTGTTCTGATTTAACGCTAATCATTAGCGTCTGGAATTTCTCCAGTATTAAATTATCGTCGATTCGGTTGTTGAATGTAACAGATGTTCCCGAATTGTTCCAGACCGAATCCCATGCCCCCCCTTTTTTGTGTGAAAGGTCCACAAGCTTTCCCGCTGACAATTTTCCTAGTTGTTCTACAACCTTAAAAACATGACTTACAACCCGTGTATTGTTTGGAACTGGGATCGAAATTTCCTCTTTTGTAAATAAATCACGCCTAAATATTTTTGATGTAATTTTGCTTTTTCCAAAATGTTTCAATTCATCGTAGACGAGTGGGCAAACAGGTCCATATTCCCAAGCTTCAAAGATTCCTGAAATTAAGGGGACTTTGTAGGCCGCTAAGTAAGAGGCGTGGCAAAAATAGAGCAATTTTTGGGCAGACAGGTTTGTTACCTCAATTCCTGTACTATTCGCACATTCTAGAATGAGGTTTGTTACCGCTCTTGGGTCAAGTTCTGTGAACTTACTCATAAATGTTCTCTATATGTTCTTTTTTGTTTTTCAACCCATTATTGTTTGGAACTCTTGTTAAAACGCTAACCAATATCCTCCCGAACACTCCCATCCTCCGACAAATAAATCTCGCCCCCCAGATCCTTAAACTTCTCGCTCATTTCCGCCATACCTTTCTTAGCATCCAGTCCCAACGCAGCCTTCTCATTATCGCTTAACCCGTCCGCGTAATCCCGGACGTCCTGGGTGATTTTCATGCTGCAAAACTTGGGTCCGCACATGCTGCAAAAATGCGCCACTTTATGGGCGTCTTTGGGGAGGGTCTGGTCGTGGAAGTCTCGAGCGGTTTCCGGGTCGAGGGACAGATTGAACTGATCTTCCCAGCGGAATTCGAATCTTGCGCGTGAGAGGGCATCGTCGCGGATTTGG
>CAYQVT010000287.1:0-4355 GCA_964420885.1 uncultured Gammaproteobacteria bacterium | reverse complement strand
CAGAGAGTGCGCTCGCGGCAGGTATTGTAATGGGGGTTATGATCATTCCCTTCGTGTCGTCATTATCCGATGATGTGATTAACGCCGTGCCACAAAGTTTACGAGACGGATCCTACGGCTTGGGTGCTACGCAATCTGAAACCATCAAAAAGGTGGTCTTTCCCGCAGCATTGCCAGGTATTGTTGGGGGCGTATTATTAGCGGCGTCCAGAGCTATTGGCGAAACCATGATTGTGGTGATGGCGGCAGGTTTAGCCGCCAATCTGACCGTGAATCCATTAGAGGCGGTTACCACCGTAACGGTTCAAATCGTCACGCTCTTGGTGGGAGATCAAGAGTTTGACAGCGCCAAAACCTTGGCCGCCTTTGCGTTAGGCTTGTTTTTGTTTGTCATTACCTTGGCGCTGAACGTTATCGCGCTTCGAGTGGTGAAAAAATACAGAGAGCAATATGATTGATACTAACAAAAGTGATGAGAGCCGAGTTGAGGCCAACACCTTCACTGATCGCGCGATATTGGCTCAGAAACGAGCCGCCGCCCTAAAGCGTAGAAATAAGGCCGAGAAACGCTTTCAGTGGGCAGGCCGAATATCGGTCATGTTTGGTATTGCTTGCGTGCTGTTTTTGTTTACCGATATTGTGAGTAAAGGCTTTGGTGCGTTTACTCAAACCTATGTTGAAATTGAGATTACCTTTGACCAAGATAAACTTAGCCTGACTCCTCAGAGTACTGAAAAGGAAATAAAGGCCGCCAGTTTTGGATCATTTTTTAAGAGATCTCTTAGGGAGAAATACCCTGAAATAACCGGTCGTAAGGAAAAGCGTGAGCTTTATGCAATGTTCACAAGCGACATGCCATTAATTTTGAGAGATATGGTCGTGGCTGACCCCTCGATTCTCGGCACTACGCAAAAGGTCAGTATGATTGCTGATGATGACTTTGATACCTACTATAAGCATAGCTATGGCCGAGATCTGGATGAGGCTGATCAGGTCAGTAGGCTAAGTGACATGCAAGAAGACTTGGTTGATAGCTTGGTTAAATCAGGCGCCGTCAGCACCAAGTTTAATACTATATTGTTCTCTAATTCGGATTCTAGAGAACCTGAGTTAGCTGGGATTAAGGGCGCTGTTGTGGGCTCTGTATTAACGCTACTGGTAACCTTAGTTCTTTCGTTTCCGATCGCCGTGGCAACCGCGATTTACCTAGAGGAGTTTGCTCCAAAGAACCGAATCACCGATTTCGTAGAGGTTAATATCAACAATTTGGCAGCTGTGCCTTCGGTGATATTCGGTCTTTTGGGTTTAGCAATATTTATTAACTTTTTTGGCATGCCGCGATCGGTGCCGCTAGTTGGTGGATTTGTTTTAACTTTGATGACTTTGCCTACGATTATTATTTCCAGCCGCGCTGCGATCAAGGCAGTTCCTCCTTCGATACGTGAAGCAGCGCTGGGTATGGGGGCGTCGAAAATGCAGACGGTTCTTCACCATGTATTACCCTTAGCGATGCCAGGTATGTTGACCGGAACCATTATTGGTATGGCGCAAGCTTTAGGAGAGACCGCGCCCTTGTTGATGATTGGTATGGTTGCATTCATTGTTGATGTTCCCAATGGAATTACAGACTCGGCAACCGTATTACCTGTGCAAATATTCCTTTGGTCAGACAGCCCAGAACGAGCATTTGTTGAAAAGACATCGGCTGCTATCATGGTATTACTCACCTTTTTAATCTGTATGAATGGTTTTGCGGTCTGGTTGCGAAAGCGATTAGAGCGCCGTTGGTAGACTGAAACTCGATAGTTTAGTCTCTCTGAATAAACCATACTAAAAACTAACCTTAGAAATATCCATATGAATGCCGCACAACAAGTAAGGGGCGAAATAGTGAAAGAAGCATACCAAACTTCAGGTCTACCTTTGTTAGATGACCCAAAGATGCGAGTACGGAACACCAATGTATATTATGGTAGTAAACAAGCCATATTCGATGTGAATTTAGACATTGGTAAGAACCAAGTGATTTCGATGATTGGCCCGTCAGGCTGTGGCAAATCAACATTTTTGCGCTGTTTGAATCGCATGAATGACACCATCGATATATGCCGCGTCGAAGGGGAGCTACTGCTTGAAGAGCAAGATATTTATGATAAAAAAATAGATGTGGTGGAGTTGCGGGCTCGAGTCGGTATGGTATTTCAAAAGCCGAATCCCTTCCCCAAATCAATTTATGAAAATGTCGCCTATGGTGCGCGAATTCATGGCTTAACCGATAATAAGGTGCAACTTGATGAACTTGTTGAAACCAGCCTTATTCGATGTGGCTTATGGAAAGAAGTAAAAGACCGTTTAGATGAGCCTGCGACTGGCCTTTCGGGAGGGCAGCAGCAACGTCTATGTATTGCACGAGCAATAGCGGTCAATCCTGAAGTAATTCTGATGGATGAACCGTGTTCGGCACTTGACCCCATTGCAACCGCGACTGTGGAAGAATTAATTCATGAGTTGAGTGAAAATTTTACCATCTGCATTGTGACACATTCAATGCAGCAGGCGGCCAGGGTGTCACAACGTACAGCCTATTTTCATTTGGGCAAGCTGATAGAAGTGAACGATACATCTCAGGTGTTTACTAACCCTGAACATCAATTAACAGAAGAGTACATTACAGGTCGTATTGGTTAGCAAGCTATCGTGATTTTGCCGAACGATTTGACGAAGGAATTATTATGAATGATGAAATTATGGTAGGCGGACATATTTCCCGCCAATTTGATCTAGAGCTCGATGAAATTCGCTCCCGTGTATTAAAGATGGGTGGCCTGGTCGAAGCCCAATTGGATAAAACACTTGAAGCGCTCCGTGAGGGAGATAGCGACCCAATTGTTGACGTTGAAAAGCTCGATCGTAAAGTTAACGCGCTAGAAATGAAAATTGATGAGGAATGCACCCAGATTTTGGCAAAACGTCAACCTGCAGCGGGCGATTTGCGCATGATTATTGCAACAACTAAATCGGTACGAGATTTGGAGAGGATCGGCGATGAAGCGGAACGAGTGGCCAATATGGTTCAACATGCGTTCGATAATGACGCTTCAGTAAAAGCGTTTAAAGGTTTGCTATCTTTAGGTGAGCACGTAAAAGACCTGTTACATGAAACGCTCAATACTTATGCTCGTATGCAAACACGCTCGGCGGTGTTGAATATGCGAAAAGATCAAGTCATTGATGAAGAATATTCTAGGGTTGTGGTTCGTTTAGTGAACTATATGAAAAAAGACCCAGATAATATTTCGGACGCATTAGACGTTATGTGGGCTGCGCGCTCCCTGGAACGAATCGGCGATCATTGTATTAATATCTGTGAAAATGTTATTTATCTCGTTGAGGGTCAAGATGTACGCCATTCAAAAATTGATACCATTACCGAGCAACTTTCCTAGTTAAGGGATAAATTTATTGTCCACCACATTAGGTAGCTGAACTAGTGTGTCGAATAGGTAATCGCACAGAAGCTGAATTTGGTTATAATCAGGCCAAATCAGCTAATAAGTGAGTTCCTTCGTGCCCAATATCTCTATCCGAAACCTTCAAGGAGAAGGTTTAAATTCACCCTATGCTGGCCAACGAGTTAGCACTACGGGTGTTGTTACAGGCGTTGTTCGACGCGGTTTCTTTTTGCAGACCCCTAACAAACAGTGGGACGGTAGGGGCTCAGATGCGATTTTTGTTTATAGCCGAGAATGGGAGGCTATTGACGGAAGCGAAATTACGGTAACGGGCGAATGTGTTGATTATCTTAAGCACGATTCTGCAAAACCGGTGACACAGCTTCGTCTTGAGTCGGCCACTATTAAGCGCACAGACGCGGACCGGATAGAGGCGATCGTTCTTACGCCACAACTCTTGCCCAATGACACCGCAGCGCTTGCTAGTTTGTTGAACAGTTTAGAAGGGATGCTGCTTGCGATAGAGCCGGGGCAAACGTTTATCGCGCCGAGTAACAATTATGGTGACTACGTTGTCGCGCTCGATTCACCTATGTTAGATGATCGAGCTCCCCGTACTAACGACGGCGGATTTGTCGGAGACCAAGACAATCATATGCGGTGGCTACCCGGTTTTCGAGTCACGAATTACAATCATGCGCGGCGGCTAAATGTCGGAGCTAAGTTGAAAAGCCGAATTCAGGGGCCATTAAACTATCGGGTAGACTCCTACCAACTCTCGGTCAGTGATCCTTTTGAAATTGAAGAACACTATATTTCAATCAGCAAGTCTCGTTTAACTCCGTCGAGAGGAGCGTTCACGGTAATGACCCTGAACTGCTTTAATCTAGACGCTCATATTGA
>CAYQVT010000286.1:0-4365 GCA_964420885.1 uncultured Gammaproteobacteria bacterium | reverse complement strand
ACATTGACATCAAGCGAAATAGATTACGAACGGTACTATCCCTCTGAAGACTATGACGACTTCTAGCTGAAGTAAACTACGGCTCAGACCCGCTTTGAGTCGGTACTGCAACCCGCTATTTGCAGGTACCTTTTTTATGTCGCTAGCCCAAGATCATCAAGGTGCATTAAAATCTCAGTTTTTCGACCACTCGCGACATCAACCCAGGGCACATTTTCGCGTGCGCCGATAATGGCGTACATCATATTGAGTCCTACCCCAGCCACCGATCTAAGCTCGGCGTACAATTCATAAGGGTCGGCAGCCAAAAAACCCTCAACCGTAACAATGCCTACTGCAGCTAAAATTTCTTCGCTGCGCAGCCCAAAGCCAGTTAGATCTCTGATTCTTCTTGGAGTCTGGGAGTAATGAGAGCTGTTCATGTAGAGTTAGTTCTTTTTCAAAAATACTCGCAAGGAGGTTTCAGACTCATACAGAAACGCGATCTTAGCACTGGTTTACGCTGACAAGTACCCTGCACGTACATACTCATGGTACCCACATTTGGTTAATTCACTAAGCTCTGTAAATAGATTCTCGTCTATGGATGTAAAATTGAAACATGATTTGCCTTGCATTCTAGCTTTTAACTGCGGTGAAATCGTACTTAATATCTCGGGGAATACGTACACCGGCATCAAATGAAAACTGACGTAGTTCTTATTGATCTTAACGGAACCGAAATACATCGGCTTTTTATTTTTCATAATGAAATGAGTATTGATGTAGAAATTACCGACTTCACCAATGACAACATCTAATTCTTTCGAATAAGGCGCAAGAATGGCCTTAAGACGCTCAAACACGGTTTTAAATTCGTTGATGTTAGCCATACTACCAATGTTCCAATATGTCTAAGTTAATTCACTCACTCTCGATATAGTGCGAATTGCCTCAGCGATTTGAACCATCAATTGCCGCTTGAAAAACAATCATTGTTTAATTTTTCTACCTCGTTACGGCCGTTTTTCCCGAATCCGTTTCCTAACACCTTTTAGTCCAGCTATTCTGATATCGGCATGCCAAATCGCCAAGTAAAGAGTGATCGTCATCGAAACCACAATGAACAGAAGTGCGATTGATAGACTGTGACTCATAAATAAAATAACGGCGGATAAAAACGACGTAAAGCTAAATACCCATCCGACAAATTTCCTACTCGAGACAGAATACTGAAATCTGGTAACACACTGTGTACAGTAAATTGACTCCAAAATCGTATTGAACTCGATTTTACACGTGTTAGCCTCGCACTCTGGGCAAGATCTATTCATATTCAACACCCTGAATCACTACTATATTATTTGTACGATTAACCATCAAACGGAACGCCATAAAACCAACTAGGTAAGGCAAGCTCAGATTGAAATCATTTCTCACCATACCCGGTTTCTTCTACTTTATTCACTAGGCGTTTAATAATCATCGCTTGAACGAAGACAACTGCCACTAGCACCAATGGCACAGCAAAAATTAACGCCGAAGAGAATCCGAGCAAGCCATCCCCAGATACTTCTGGGCCTTCATATTTTGTACTTAGCAAGGTAAATTCGATCGACTTCTCTTCGAGAGCGCGATGCAACAAGGTATCTTGAACCAAACCGAAAGACCCGCTAGTACCATACGCCACCTCATCAAACGTATAGGTTAGTTCCACCTCAGGTGAAAAATTATATATCGAAACATTTGAAACTAAGCCAGTTTCATGATGATCTATAAACGTCTGATATTCAACTAATTTTAATTTTGCCATATTAAGAACTCCTATTCCTACGTGGTTTGAAAGTGGTTTAAAAAAGCACTCAGACTCGCTAATTACGACTATGCCGTTTAATACGTATTTTACTCATACACCGACTAAGCCCGCTATTTCATCAAATTTTGAGCCCTTTGGAAGCGTTGCTAGTCAGACGTGTTAAAAACCGCGCCTGTATACTAAACATACCATCATCATTTCTGTTTCTTCATGCCGATATTCGCATTTCAATTCGAAACCATATCTTGAATAGAAATTATTCCCGATACCATTCTCTTTGAACACTTCTACACTTAGTTCTCTATGCAATTCCTTAGCTTTATTCATTAAGGCAAAACCAACACCCTTTCCATGATATTCAGGGTTCACAAATAGTGCCCCAACTTCATTACCGTGCAGAATTGAAAACCCAGCAACTCTGCCTTCTATTACTGCAACCCAAGCATCACCATTTGGTAGGTAGATCAATGGGATTCTCTCACGTTCCGAAATCAAAAACTCTTGTGAAAGAAACGGGAGCCCTACTCTAGAAGCCCCTTCCCATATGTAGAGAATGATTTCTAAATCAGTTGATTTGTACTGCCGGATTTCCATATAGATGCCACATTGTTTGTTCCTCTGCTAAAGGAGCTAATAAATTCGTTGTTTTGGCGCATTACAGTGACCTAATCTATTGTTTAGAAGCACTCTTTTCATAGTCAGTTTTTTTGGACTTAAATTCTTTGAAGGCTGTTTTGAATTTTCGATCACACTCGCTAGTTTCTAAACCACAGACAGACATTTCGCTCTCATCAACGACCAAAGACGCTTCTAACACTCCAATAGCTTCGTCGGTTGCCCCCTTTCTAATATTCTTTAAAGCGGCAAGTTTATAGTGTGCTTGTTGGCTATAGCTTACGAAGCGCGACTCTTGAATGCTGATTAGGTCGCTTTGACTAACTTGCTGGTTACCCACTAGGTAGCCAGTTGCAAAAAATAAGATGGCGGTAAAAATAGTAACCAACTGCTTCATGACTCATACCCATACGGCTCTCGAAGAGAGTGCTCGCCTTCTGCCGGCTCGGCGTGGATTAAAGCAGAGTCGTTTTCAAATTTATTGTTCATCTTTAAGTTTACCCTATGTAGATTTCAACTTCGTGCCAATCCCAAACCAATCTTTATATCGTTGGAAAGATCGAAACTCTTACCCAGACACGACAGAAGCTAGCATTGATCAATATGTTTCGCCTTACGAAAAGCGATACTATTGTGTAAATTACCCTGTTGCAAGGTGAGCGCTAACAGCATGCCTCTGACTACGCGCAAATCGAACCAAACAGAGATTTTAGATTTGTTATGTGTTACTTAGAAAGCCCATAGGTACATGCTATATGCCCACGTCATCAAGCCTATATAATAAGCCGGCACATTTAGAAAAATACGTTTCAGACTCAACTGAGTCCTTATGTTATCGAGCTCTGATTCTAACTTTGCTCTATAAGAACCACTCATTCCTTGCCCTTGCTGGGCGATTGCCTCTTCGATCTCTCTAACCTCTGTTATAAAAAACTTTTTCCGACGAAGTCGTGAGAAAAACATGTGTACAAAAATTACCAGAGCGGCATTAGCGGCAAAAATTCTATATTCGGGTTCGACGCTCCAGCAAGCTAATGTAGCAAGGAAAAACCATACCCCAACCTCATTAACTATGTGATTATAAGAATCGATACCCCTTTCTAAATCCTCGGTCATCGCTTTAACTGTTTTCATAAGTCTACCTATGTAGGAATAACGCCTTTAAATCGGAGCGGTGTGTTGACGTGACGTCATGCCCGATTTTCTTGCAATCGGCCATTTCTTTGTTCTAGGCCAATGCCCGCTACGAAAATAAGCGCCCCAACAACCACAATGTTTTTAAAAAACAGTGAGAGTTCAATCGAACTTTGGGGCTCCGTCATTGCCCAAAAATTATGAAAAATGAAATTCGTAGACAATGTGAAGACGGCTAAAACTAAAGAAGCTTCAATATGGAATCGTTTGCCCATGAGAACAAGTACCCCCCCAATCAACTCAAGCAAAATTGTCAGTGGAAGTAGAACCTCAGTTATCGGCAAGCCGACTTCAGACATAGACATTAACGTCTGTTGGTAATTTAGAATCTTGTTAATGGACCCCAATATAAAAAGGGATGAAATGAAAAACCTACCAATAAAAATCATACTGTGTTTTAGAGCCCGTTACTCTATTGTAAGACTGAATTTTTGTGCCGATATCACTTCAAGCAGTGGGCGGTAAAACCACCTGACTGCCTTAGCTTGTTGAGTTTGTTCTTACCACGACTGACTTCGCAATAAAATCATGAATCGCTCTCCGCTTATCGTTGAATAGCATCGATATCATTTCAAGCGCAACCCAAGCAAACAAGGCAGAACCAAAGTATAAAAACCAACTGTTTTCTCCCAGTGTCCCCCATGTTTGATTGTAAAAGGCAAACTGCATGTGTAGTGGTCTAATACCCTTGGACTGGTAAGGCCTAAGTTTACCCGACACTTTTCATAGTAAATAATGTAACTTAACTATGAGAGGTAAAC
>CAYQVT010000285.1:0-4395 GCA_964420885.1 uncultured Gammaproteobacteria bacterium | reverse complement strand
TGGCTTGGCCTCCGGCGCGACATTATTATTGTACGATGGCTCGCCTTTTTATCCTAAAGCAACTATCTTGTTCGATTACGCTGATTCTGAGGCGATGACTCATTTTGGGACGTCGGCAAAATACATCGACGCCTTAAAAAATGAGGCGCTCAATATACGCGATTCGCACAATCTCAAGTCAGTTCGGATAATGAACTCTACCGGTTCTCCATTGCTGGCTGAGAATTTTGACTATGTGCGTGATTTTATCAAAGACGACCTGTATCTTGCGTCGATCTCTGGTGGTACCGACATTATTTCATGTTTTGTGTTGGGCGATCCTTCAAGCGATTTGTTTCGCGGCGAGATCGCGTGCTGCGGTCTCGGTATGGCTATGGAAATATGGGACGAAGAAGGGGATGCAATTCGGCAAGAGAAAGGCGAATTAGTGTGCGTAAAAGCATTCCCAAGCATGCCAATTTATTTTTGGAATGATGAGGGTGACGCTAAATATCATGCGGCCTACTTTGAGCGCTATGGCGATGTTTGGGCCCAAGGTGATTTTGCCGAAATAACTGAAAATAATGGATTTTTGATTCATGGTCGCTCAGACGCGACACTTAACCCAGGCGGTGTTCGAATAGGCACGGCAGAGATATATCGTCAAGTTGAAGGTATAGATGGTATTCAAGAAGCGGTGGTAATCGGCCAGAATTGGTCTGGTGATGTACGTATTGTGCTGTTTGTCGTAATGTCCAAAGGCCTAACTCTTGACGATGATTTGCGCAGCCGTCTAAAGGCGAGAATTCGATCCGGCGCGAGCCCTAGGCATGTGCCGGCTATTATTCTTCAAGTAGACGATATTCCTCGAACAAAATCTGGCAAAATAAGTGAACTTGCCGTACGAGATGTTGTTGAGGGCCGAACAATAAAGAACACCAGCGCATTAGCGAATCCTGGCGCCCTACAACTTTATAGAAACATGATAGAACTCGAGTAGTTAGCTGTTTTTTAGGACCAAGCATATTCATTATTCTATTAGTAATATGGAGATGCTACTCTTCGATAATTGGTAGAAAGCGTGGGTAGATGATGATTTTTATCAGTTTATTAAATCTGGGCCTTAAACCGCGTATTGTCTCGTTTGACAGATTGTCAAACGAGGTTGGCCTATGAATATTTTAACGTATAGAGTCGAACGATTAAGGGTGAAAATCTCAAAAAAATATGGATAAAGCGCAAGTAGTTCTGATAACCCTAGTAGTCTATAAGCTAATACTGGTAGCTATTGGTTTTTGGGCATCCAAAAGAACCTTAGACAGTGATGATTTCTTTTTAGGTGGGCGAGGTTTAGGGCCGGTGGTAGCGGCGCTTAGTTATTCATCAAGTGCCGCCTCGGCATGGGTATTATTGGGGTTGACCGGCATTGCCTATGTTTATGGTGTATCGACGATCTGGGTAGCATTGGGCTCGATTACCTCCATGTTGCTTGTCTGGTTTTGGCTAGCACCAAGATTGATGGCGTTCAGCAATAGACACAACCATATTACTCTCACTGAGGTGGTTGCGCATCAGACCACAGGAACGGTACGCAGTGCCATTGTTTGGGTGTCGACGGTGATAATTGTCGCCTCGTTTAGCTTATACGTTGCCGCGCAGTTTCAGGGTGCTGGCAATACTTTCGCGTCAACCTTTGAACTCTCCCCGCAGAGCAGCATCGCATTGGGTGCGTTTATTATAATGATATACACACTACTCGGGGGTTTTTGGGCGGTCAGTGTAACCGACGCTCTGCAAGGCTCATTGATGGCGATTACCGCGCTCATAATGCCGGTCTCTGCTTATTTTGCGGTAGGAGGCATTGACGGTTTGATTGAAGGTTTGGCGACCAGCGGTTCCCCAGGCCAATTAAGTCTCACGGGTGGTAATATAGGTTTGTTCGCGATTGGCATCGTAGTAGGTGGCCTAGCCATTGGCTTTGGTACCTATGGCCAACCGCATTTAATGGCCAGAATAATGGCTTTGCGTGATGAGAAGGCGATGAGGCAAGCTCGGTCAATCACCATCATATGGTACTTGATCGTGTTTCTAGGGATGTGGTTCGTAGGGCTCTCAGGCCATGTTTTGCATAATGGCTTAGACAATTCAGAGCAAATCTTTTTTGTGATGCTTGATGGCTTATTCCCACCCGTGATTGGCGCTATATTTTTAGCCGCTGTCTTATCCGCTATTATGTCCACCGCCGATAGCCAATTGTTGTCGGCGGCGGCTGCAATTGCCAACGATCTCGGATTAGGCGGCGACAAACCTGAAAGAGTATTATTCTTCTCGAGACTTACCATTATTGTTTTAGTGGCTGTTTCGGTTGTGGTCGCGATATATTTACCTGAGAAAATTTTCAGTCGAGTCCTCTTTGCTTGGATGGCATTAGGAGCGGCGTTTGGCCCAACGCTGTTTGCGCGTATGGCGAATATGCCCATTAAACCCATCGGTGTCTTGTTGTCGATTCTTGTCGGCTTTACCTCAACCGTAATTTTGTCGTTTATACCCAACGCTCCCGGCGATGTTATCGAGCGATTAATTCCTTTCGCGATTGGCGGTGTGACCTTATTATTGTTCAAAAAAGAGGCCAAGAACATCTGAACGTTCGCTTACTCTAGTTACCCCACTAAAGCGCAAAAAGACAGTAATAGATACCAAAGCTTAGACGCTTGTAAGAAGTGATATAGCCTGCTCCTTCGTTGTAGCCGCCGGCTGCAGTCAAGCTATATAGACGATCATTTTGCGGATATATGACCGCTGATGTATTCGGTAGAAGAGTTAGGTCGTCGCACATATGAAATGTAGAACGTTGGTCTTGTCTAGGTAGCCTGCGGTACAGGGCGGTATTTGCTGTGTTTTTCCGATCACCGTCGCAATAATTAAATCTGATATGCTGAGGTACTTGTCATATTGTCCGATCATTTATTTTAAAACAGCTTTTTGAGGCGACCTGTTTAAACATGAATAAACCCTTAAAAGACGTTCGAATCCTAGACTTAACCCACATGTTGTCTGGGCCTTATGGAGCAATGATATTGGCTGACTTAGGTGCCGAGACCATCAAAGTAGAGCCTCTACGTGGGGAGGGTACGCGTAAACTTCTTGCAACCGACCCGAAAAACTCGCTCGATGGAATGGGGGCTTATTACATTACGCTAAACCGGAACAAAAAAAGTACTGCCATCGATTTGAAAAGCCCCGAGGGACTCAATATATTTTATGACCTTGTCAAAGAAGCTGACATCGTAATCAGTAATTTTGGAGCTGGAGTACCAGAGCGTCTTAAGATCGATCACCATAATTTGTGCAAAATTAACCCTCGTATAATCACCTGTGTTGTTTCTGGGTTTGGGTCAGATGGTCCAAACCATAAACGCCCCGCGTTCGATCAAGTGGCTCAAGCGACTGGTGGGGGTATGTCAATCACCGGTGCCGATATCGACACACCTCAGCGCGCAGGCATCCCAATTGGTGACTTAGCCGGTGGCATGTTTGGCGTGATGGGCATTTTATCCGCCTTGTACGAACGAGAGCGCAGCGGTAAAGGGCAACACGTTGATATTTCAATGCTAGACGCGCAAGTTTCGTTATTAAATTACATGGCAACCATGCACTTTTTGTCTGGCGAAGACCCGTACCCCATTGGTAACTCCCATTTTGTGCACGTTCCCTACGACACCTTTAGATGCTCTGATGGCTTCATTGTCATCGCTGTGATTACCGATAATTTTTGGACCAATTTAAAAACAGTAGTCGACGTTCCCGAGTTTGACGATCCTGAGTTGGATGGGCAACCGGGTCGTTGGGCTGCTCGCGATATGATCAATGACAAGCTTAATCATGTATTGTGTAAAAATACATCGGCACATTGGATATCTGAATTGGAAGCCAAACGCATTCCATGCGCACCAGTAAATAAATTCAGTCAGGCGCTGTCAGACGAACAAGTATTACACCGCAATATGGTAGTCGAGATTAAGCACCCATCAGGAAAGTCTACAAAGGGGCCGGGCAACCCAATAAAACTCTCTCGCACAAACGAAGAGAGCTTCAGCCCCGCGCCATTACTAGGGCAGCATACCGACGAAGTATTTAGCTCTTTACTCGACTATAACGAAGAGAAATTGGCAGAGCTTCGCGAAAAAGGAGTAATTGGCTAATGACGAACACGAATAACATCACCATTAATGATGTGGGCCCTAGAGACGGTCTGCAGAACCAAGCCAAAATCTTATCGCCTAGCCAACGTATAGAAATGATAGAGTCGTTGCGTGCCGCGAACGTGAATAATATCGAAATAGGAGCATTCGTTTCTCCTAAGGCTGTACCGGCAATGGCGGGTACTGACCATGTCGCGGCAACACTGGCAGGTGA
>CAYQVT010000284.1:0-4398 GCA_964420885.1 uncultured Gammaproteobacteria bacterium | reverse complement strand
CGACGCACTTACATTGGCTCGATGCCAGGTAAAATTGTGCAGAATATGTCTAAAATAAAGACTAAAAATCCTTTATTTTTACTTGATGAAATAGACAAGATGGCCGCTGATTTTCGTGGCGACCCAGCGTCGGCTATGTTAGAAGTTCTTGATCCAGAACAAAATAATAGCTTTGCCGACCATTATCTAGAAGTTGACTACGATTTGTCAGAAGTGATGTTTGTGGCCACCTCAAATAGCCTTGATATACCCAGCCCTCTGCTCGATCGGATGGAAGTTATTCGTCTTGAAGGCTATACCGAAGATGAAAAGCTCAACATTGCAATGCGCTATTTAGTCGCTAAGCAAAAAGAAAACAATGGTCTTCGAGATACAGAAATCGAAATCGAATCGAATGCCATTGTAGATATTATTCGTTACTACACTCGTGAAGCTGGAGTTCGTGGTTTAGAACGAGAGATCGCTAAGATTTGCCGAAAAGTAACCAAGCAATTGGTGATGAACGGTGAACTGAAAAAGGTCACCGTTAACGCAGACAACCTAGATGAATATTTGGGTGTTCGGAAATTCAGCTTTGGTTTAGCTGAAGAAGAAAATCGAATAGGTCAGGTAACTGGCCTAGCATGGACATCGGTTGGTGGAGAATTGTTGACCATCGAATCGGTTGTTGTTGCTGGTAAAGGCAAGCACACTTACACTGGCAAACTCGGCGATGTCATGCAGGAGTCTATTCAGGCTGCCGTGACGGTAGTGCGTTCTAGAGCGGATTCTTTAGGGATCAAAAAATCGTTTTTCTCTGAACAAGATTTTCACGTACACGTGCCTGAAGGTGCAACACCAAAAGACGGGCCAAGTGCCGGTGTTGGTATGTGTACAGCGCTGATTTCAGCGGCAACCAATACACCCGTCAAAGCGGATGTCGCTATGACAGGTGAGATTACGCTACGTGGCGAAGTTTTACCCATCGGTGGTTTGAAGGAGAAATTATTAGCGGCACATCGAGGGTCAATTAAAACGGTAATTATTCCTCACGAAAATGAAAAAGATCTTGTCGAAATAGCCGACTCAATTAAAGCAGATTTGAACATCGTGCCAGTAAAGTGGATTGATCAAGTGCTCGAAATTGCGCTAACTAAAGTACCAAACGGCACAGAAGCACCCGATGAAAACGGAGAAGTTGTTGCTAAAAAGGAAAAAAGTCTAAACGAAAAGCCAGCCGCGCGTCATTAGTAAGAAAATAATTTTCTGTAAGTCTGCGTAGACAACATAAGATGTGTTGTCTGCGCAAAAAAAACTCCCTATATAAATCAATATGATCTGGCGTTTCTTTGAAACTACAGATTAATACCTAGACAGTTGTTAATTGCTTGAAACCCGCATGGCTACTGGGTTTTTCAGAAAAAAAATCAGAAGTCAATATTGTTTTTTTTCCATAAAACGATCATGATACCGTCTGTGGTAGGGGCATAGCGATGCAATATGTGGTTAGCAAGAATTTCATTAGCTATGTTTTAGCACTACTTACTTAACCAAACCGGGCGATGACGCTTTTTGTTGTCATTTGTCCAATCAGGGAGTGAAGATGGGGGGCTCGGCGGTTGTTTCAATACTTGATTACGACTGTTTGAAACCTATTTCTTACCTTTGCGTTACCTGATAGCAGTTTGTTTGAATTAGCATTTAGAATGCGATTCAAATTTTATATAAAGCAAAAATTAAAAACCTACTTACATTGAGGAAAAAAGCGTGAATAAATCAGAATTAATAGATCTAGTGGCTGAAAAGGCGGACATTTCTAAATCTACCGCCGGCGATGCACTAGATGCAGTATTAGATGGAATCACAGGTGCATTGAAAGCAGGCGATAGTGTTACTTTCGTTGGCTTCGGTACCTTCTCTGTCAGCGCACGCGCTGCACGTGATGGTCGTAACCCTCGTACCGGTGAAACGATCAAAATTGCGGCTTCTAATCTAGCAAAATTTAAAGCTGGTAAAGCTTTGAAGGACGCACTCAATTAGTTAATAAATACTTCACTATTTATTAATAACATAAGAAGGGCTCAGCAATCGCTGGGCCTTTTTTTGTTTATGGGAGTACATTTTAATAACAGAAAAATAAAAATTTAGGGAGTGGTTGTGTTGCTTCACGCGGTTCTTATTATCTAGCTAAGAACTTATCGATTCTGACAATTATCATATTGCATGGGAACTAATCGAATGAAATTGGCCTTGGCTAATCCGAATTGCTTTTGACATGAGTTTTGGATGATCTCAATTTTTTGTTGATGGTGCCGCCACATTCGATTGCGCTGTATTTTAGTCGCATTTACGATTCGTAAGTACCGAAGCTATTTTGGATTAGTTGCAACTCGCAAGCTGGGACGGATAGAATAGTAATTCTGATTCTTGCGCAACTAATTGGGTTCTGCGAAGTTATTCACACAAACCCTGATCGAAGTAAATCCAGTTAATCGGCTTGGGATAGAATGCCGGCTTTTTTTAACCAGCATTTGAGTCAGGTGAGGTAAAGAGAATGATAACTCGAAGAGCAATATTGAAATATTCCGCACTGGCTGGGGCTAGCCGTTCAGGGCGAGCGTTTGCAGAAGACAATGATGTCTCGTCGCTGAGCGTATCGGACCCTAAGGGCCGTTTAAATCTGATTAGACGTATTATTCCTAAGACTGGTGAAGAGCTGCCAATTATTGGGTTGGGAACATCCTCGTCCTTTAGAAAACTTGCCGCGAATAACGGAGTTAAGCAACTTGAAGCGGTGATCAGTGCCTTAGTAAATAAGGGAGGTGCGGTGTTTGATACCGCTCCTAGCTATGGCGAATCAGAACGTGTCGCGGGTAAAATAGTTCAGCAACTCGGCGATAATCATAGAGTGTTTTGGGCCACTAAACTCAATGTTGTACCTCGGGGTGGCTCCACTGCCGTCGTCGAAGAGGCTCGCGCGCAGGTCGAGCGCTCATTCGGCTATCGTGGTAAAGAAGTGATAGACCTGATACAAGTTCACAATCTGAGAGACATCCCCACCCAGATGGGAATTCTCAAAGAATTGAAGCAAGAAGGTCGAGTACGCTACATTGGCACGACCTACACCAGTTATAAGGGCTTCAGTAATCTTGCCGAAATCATGCAGCAAGAGCCCATCGATTTTATTGGTGTGAATTACGCTGTCGATGATCGTGATGCAGCCCAGAAAATATTCCCAATTGCTCAGGAACGTGGTATCGCAGTGTTGGTCTATTTGCCGTTTGGTCGCACCCGACTATGGCAGCGCGTTGCTGGGCACGAAATTCCTGAATGGGCTGCAGAGATTGGTATAGAGTCGTGGGCACAGTTCTTTATTAAATACGTTGCGGCTCATCCTACCGTTACCGTCGTCACGCCGGCGACGAGCAAGCCACATCACGTGTTGGATAATTTGGCTGCTGGCGTTGGAGATCTCCCCGATACGGCATTGCAAAAACGTATGGCAGAACATATTGACGCGCTTCCAAGCGGATAGAGATTGAGGGGGCGCGATCATACGTAATTTCAATTAAGTTACCCTAGTATCTCTTTAAGTTGTCGAAAAAAAGCTTACGTAATAGTCCTAAATAAACACGTTTTTGCGAGCTAAAGATTGAGCTTAGAATAATAATCCGATCTCTTTTTTTAGTTGTTAACTGTTTAGAGTTGGTTTCTTATTACATCACTCTGGAGAGAATATTTCTTTCAGATAAACATGAATTTATATCTGTAATCGCTTGATTCTCAAACGTTCAGATTCATGTTTTGATTCGCATACCTTTGCTTTGTTTCCATCGAAATTAGACTGTAAAGTTCGAATGATTTTGGCTCTCAAACTACCTTGTTATATGCAATACCTGATTTTTAAGTGAATGAAACGAATTTTATTGCATATATCAAAAGATACAGTAAACTACCGCCGCGTTGGAGGCAGTCTGTAGGCCGCTTGAACTGATTAACTGGTTTAAAACAGACTCGCAAAAAGACTTCGAGATTTTTTATAATCTTTTTCAAAAGTTACTTGCAAGCTGCGAAAAACTTGGTATTATCGCCCTCCAAATTGAGTAGCTCTAAAGCTTTTGACTAAGGACAAAAGATTCTAAAACAGAGATAATCTGGCAAAGAATAAGGAGCTATTTAGCTAGAATTTGGGTGCTTAGCTCAGTTGGTAGAGCATCGCCCTTACAAGGCGAGGGTCAGAGGTTCAAGTCCTCTAGCACCCACCAGCTTTTTTAGTTTAATTTATTTTTCTTTAAAAAAATAAATTAAAGACTGAGAGCTCCTTTCGGTAGAGGCTCTTCGGGTAGAAAAGCTGTTGAAAGAGTTTTAAAAATGCGGAGCGGTAGTTCAGTTGGTTAGAATACCGGCCTGTCACGCCGG
>CAYQVT010000283.1:0-4427 GCA_964420885.1 uncultured Gammaproteobacteria bacterium | reverse complement strand
CAGTCTTCTAATTCTTCAAAGAGGGCGTTCGAAGTTTCTCCTTCGGGGCGCGCCATTCATAATTGAACCGGCCTCGCGCCGGTTTTTTTGTTTTCTGCGATTGATTTTGGTCGATGTATAGAGACGCGGGCCGATGTCAATTACGCATTCAAAGAGCTCAAATTTTAGATTTTCATCCAACTCTCTTATCTCCTTTTTATCGGGTGACCATTTTTGACACATTTACATTCCGCGATTGTGTTTGCTAACGTTACATCGTTGTTTAAATAGCACAAAAACTTAAAACTCAGCGAGCTACTTACCCTACACGTCGCTCAAATTGAGGGCTACTATGCGTTATAACTATTCCAATCAAAAGGCGTTCACTCTGCTCGAGTTATTGATTGTTGTCGCAATCATCGGTGTTTTAGCGAGTATTGCGCTTCCAGCTTATCAAGATTACATTGTACGCGCTCGATTGAGCGAGATGGTCTTACAGCTCGATAATATGGCTGATCGTATTCGCCTATTTCAACAAGAGACGGGCACATATCCGCCGGATACGCACATTGTGTCACCAGCCCAAGTTCCGATGCCCGATTATTGGTTTGCCGAAACTCAATTAGGGGGTAATTACAACTGGGAAGACCCTGATCGATATTCGTACTCCGGTATTTCATTGGTTGATACAACATCACCTGAGCATTATATTCGCTTGTTTGATCGAATTATTGATGACGGTAATCTTACGACAGGGTTATTTCGGGAAACATCTGGTGGGCGTTATACCTATATAATCGACGAATAATCTCCCTTTAATAATGCAGCTTTCCTTATACGCGAGCCTTCGAGGTAAGGGTCCTGGTTAGGATGTGCGTACAAAGGGAAATAAATCATTGCTTTGAATATACGATGTTTTTGAATTTTGTCATCGCGTTTGTAAGGTTCGAAAAGGCTTACGCAGGGCCACAATAGAGGTCATTCTGGTTCGCCAGTATTTCGGGCATATCACTCTTTACGCTGGCAAAACGTCGTATCAACATTATGCCTTTTGACGTCGGTACGAAGACTGTTTTGCCATTAAAATTCTGAGTGTCGTGGCTTTCTAAAGCCAGTAAAAAATTGAATTCGGGCTTATCTAATTGTCGATCGTTGATAACAAAGAAATTATCTGAGTTCTGCTGATACAACGATAAAGACCAATAGCGCGGCCAAATAAGACCAGAGACTCTGACGGGTCCTTTCTCCAAGTCATACGCCATAATACTAATAATGCTATCTGGATTGGCTCTCTTTGCCGCGTTATAGCGAGGTCCATACGTTTGGTTATGAAAGCACTTATTCCATCCACCCGCAACCTTGGCGATTCTCTCTTCTATTTGTGACATCACTTGTTTAGGTGCTTTATGGATAATAAGTGCTCTGGTACCAAAATACGTCACGACTGAAAGCAATATTAGACTCATCAAGAAAACGTAATTCCTAGGTTCTAACATGAAATTTTCTCAATCTTAGGTAAGTCGATATTTGGAGCGGCCGCTCTGGTTTTTTCACTCGGGTTATAAATTCGCAACATTAATTCGAACGAATTTCCACTTTCTGGTTGCGATGGTAACCAAGCTATCTTCTGTGATATAGAAGATACATTTACTATCCAATCTCCACTTTCTGAGCGTGGGATTGCGACGCTGTTCCAGCTCGAACGGTTTGCTTCATTTCGTACATAATGTTGAGTATTACTGTCATACAGCGTCAACGACCACCAACGAGCGTCAATCGGCTGCCCGTGAACACGGTAAACACAGCTTGAAGTTAGTGGCCGCCCCTGATCGTCTTCAACGGCAACAAAGTAAATGGCCTCTTTGGAGGAAAGACCGAGAGGCCCGCCTATTGCAACGCGGGCTCGTTCGATACTTGAAGCGGCGGCTGAACCAATTTTGTCTGAATAAAGCCAAGCTGTGTTGGTTCGCTGAAAGCTATTGAATATGAAGTTTGGGTCTTTAAGACTGCTAAGAGTTGTATACCAAGACAATCCAATTGATACCCCAATGACCACCAAAGTTAGGAGCACTTTTACAATACGCCTGCTTTTGACTATTGCCACTACGGTCATATGAGCCTCTGCTTAATCGGCATAACAAACTTAGCGGTGTGGGTAGGATACCTCAATAGAAGACTCTAAACCGATTCTAGAATACTGTTAGGCTTAGGCTAATTTACCTTATGTAACGCTCGGCTGTTCACCGACAACGCGGCTTCGTGCATCGCCTCAGAAAGAGTAGGGTGGCCATGAATAGTGCGGGCTATGTCTTCTGTAGACGCCGAATATTCCATGGCTAGCACCGCTTCTGATATCAATTCAGAGGCATTTGGTCCCAGAATGTGCACGCCAAGAATACGGTCAGTTTCAGCGTCGGCAATCATTTTTACTCGCCCGCCTTTCTCATTCATTGCCAGAGATCGGCCATTGGCTGCAAATGGGAAAAAGCCTGTTTTGTAGTTAATACCACGTGCTTTAGCCTGTTCTTCATTAATTCCCACCCAGGCGATCTCAGGATGTGTGTAGATTACCCAGGGAACATTGTCGTGGTTCATATGTGGTTTCTGACCGGCTATGATTTCCGCTACAAACACGCCTTCTTCAGAGCCTTTATGCGCGAGCATCGGACCTTTGACAGCGTCGCCAATAGCGTAAACGCCAGTAATATTGGTCTCACATCGATCATTGACATCAACGCGGCCACGGTCATCCAATTTTAAGCCAACCTCATCCGCTGCAATGTCTTGAGTACTGGCTTTACGACCTACCGCTACAATCAGTTTGTCGAAAGTTTCTGTATGTTCCTCACCTTTTAGAGTATAGGTGACCTTCACGTTTTTCTTGGTGGCCTTGGTTGCGGTGACCATTGCCCCGAGTTTTATGTCTAGGCCTTGGCCCTTAGTAAACGTGCGTTGAGCTTCACGCGATAACTGCTTGTCTACCGGTGCTAGAAAGCTATCCATCGCTTCGAGAATGGTAACCTTAGAACCCAGTCGATTCCAAACGCTGCCCAGTTCTAGGCCGATAACGCCAGCACCAATAACACCGAGTTTCTTTGGTACCGAGTTGATATCAAGTGCGCCGGCATTGTCTAGGATTATTATGTTATCTACCGGTGCCACAGGAATATCGATGGGTTGTGACCCAACCGCTAAAATGATGTGGTCAGCACTGTAAGTTTGTGTTTCACCGTTGTGACTAACTTCAACCTGTTTATTGATAAGTAATTTACCGTGGCCGTGCAATGAGGTTATTTTGTTTGCTTTGAATAAGCCTGCAATGCCTTTGGTAAGATTGCTGACAATATCGTCTTTGCGCGCAATCATTTTGGGTACGTCGACGCTCACTTTGCCTACCGTAATACCGTGGTTTTCGAAATCGTGCGATGCTTGCTCGACTTTTTCCGAGGAGTCTAGTAACGCTTTTGAGGGTATGCAACCTACGTTTAAACAGGTGCCACCCAGGGATGGCTTCCCTTGAGCGTCTTGCCATTTGTCGACACAGGCAGTATTAAAACCAAGTTGCGCGCAGCGAATCGCGGCGACATAACCCGCTGGGCCAGCGCCTACGACGATTACGTCGAATTTATCAGACATCTTATTTCTCTATTAATAATTCAGTTTAAAGCGGTCGTTCAATATTGGGCCGCGCGTGTACTCACTGCTGCGGTCCAGGGCCACTTAGAGCTCCAATAGTAATCTCGCAGGGTCTTCTAAGCATTCTTTGATCGTACGTAAGAACAAAACCGACTCAGAACCGTCGATAATGCGATGATCATACGTCAGCGCTAAGTACATCATTGGGCGTATAACTACTTGGCCGTTTTCAGCAACTGGGCGATCTTCGATACGGTGCATACCTAAGATAGCACTTTGAGGCGGGTTGACGATTGGCGTCGACATCATCGAGCCAAATGTGCCGCCATTAGAAATAGTAAAGGTGCCGCCAACCAAGTCGTCCATGGTCAATTTGCCTTCTTTGGCTTTCTTGCCGTAGTCGCTAATGTTTTTTTCGACACCTGCGAAACTCAATTGGTTAACGTCGCGCAATACGGGTACCACTAGACCTCTAGGTGAGGAAGCGGCAATGCCGATGTCGTAAAAATCGTGATAGACAATGTCATTGCCATCAATCGATGCATTGACCGCTGGAAAACGTCTGAGTGCTTCAACCGCTGCTTTTACGAAGAACGACATAAAGCCCAATCGCGAACCGTGCTTCTTTTCAAACATTTCTTTGTATTGTTTGCGAAGGTCCATCACTGCTTGCATATTCACATCGTTAAACGTGGTAAGCATGGCTTGAGTATCTTGTGCTTCTTTTAGCCGACGAGCGATGGTTGAACGTAAGCGAGTCATTGGCTCACGTCGCTCTTGGCGTTCTCCGGCCTGCGGAGTCTTAACCGGCG
>CAYQVT010000282.1:0-4458 GCA_964420885.1 uncultured Gammaproteobacteria bacterium | reverse complement strand
CATTCATGAAGATTTTTGTTTCGATGAGTTGCCTGAAGACTTCGACCATTTGATGCCGTATCTTGAAATGGCCATGCATCGTGTGCCACAAATGGCTGAGACCGGATTGCAAGTATTCTTTAATGGTCCTGAATCGTTTACGCCCGATGACGCTTATCATCTTGGTGAAGCGCCGGAATGTAAAAACTATTTTGTCGCAGCAGGCTTTAACTCAGTTGGTATTCAATCGGCCGGAGGGGCAGGTAAAGTTCTGGCAGAGTGGATTCAGAAAGGACACGCGCCTCGAGATTTATGGAATGTCGATATTCAGCGGAATATGCCGTTCCAAAACACTCAACGCTATCTGGAGGAACGTACCACCGAATCCTTGGGCTTGTTGTATGAAACACATTTTCCGTTCAAGCAATACAAAACAGCGCGTGGTGTCCGGCGTTCAGTTTTGCATGACAAACTTGCATCAATGGGCGCGGTTTTCGGTTCAGATAATGGTTGGGAGCGGGCAAACTGGTTCGCCAATGAAGGTCAAACGCCGGAGTATGAATTGTCGTTTGGGCGCCAAAACTGGTTTGAGAATAACAAAGCTGAGCATGAAGCGGTACGCAATGCGGTTGGTGTAATTGATCAAAGCTCCTTTTCTAAATATCAGGTTGAAGGCCCTGATGCTGAAGTTTTTCTAAACCGAGTGTGCTCAAATGATGTCGCCGTGCCACTGGGTAAAATGGTGTACACACAATTCCTAAATGCTCGGGGCGGTATTGAAGCTGACGTCACAGTTACGCGAATAGCCGAAGAAAAATACATGATTGTGTCAGGCGTAGCCTGTCAAACACGTGACATGAATTGGTTGCGTCGTAGTAAAGCTGATGATGAAATAGTGATGATTAACGACGTGACATCGGCTTACGCTGTAGTTACTGTTATGGGGCCGAAATCACGTGATACGCTTAGTAAGTTGACTCAAGCTGATATCAGTCACCAAGCTTTTCCGTTTGCCACCTCGCGCGAAATTGACATGCAATACGCAATTGTACGTGCGTCGCGAATAACTTATGTAGGTGAGCTCGGTTGGGAGCTATACATTCCAACTGAATATGCACCAAGCGTATTCGACGCTGTCTTAGAGGCTGGTGCCGAGTTTGGTATCAAGCCCTATGGCTACCATACTATGAACTCCTTGCGTATCGAGAAATGCTATCGTCACTGGGGCCATGATATAACCGATGAAGATACCGCGCTTGAAGCAGGTCTTGGATTTGCCTCTAATTTCAATAAGCCAAACGGTTTTACTGGTAAAGAGGCGCTATTAGCCCAGAAAGAAAAAGGCACCCTAAGTAAGCGCTTTGTAGCATTCTTGTTTGAAGATTCTGAGCCACTTTGTTACCACGAAGAGCCAATATGCGCGAACGGGAAGGTCGTCGGTCGTGTGACCTCGGCGATGTTCGGGCATACCGTTGGCGCTACCGTAGCCTTGGGTTATGTCGGGAATGACGAGGGTGTAACAAAAGATTGGCTGGAAAATACCAAATTTGAAATTGAAGTTGAATGTGAACGTTATAAAGTAACCCCGTCATTGAGGCCGTTCTATGACCCGAAAATGGAACGTATAAAATTATGAGTGACTTAGAAAACGATCAATTAGAAGGTGATAACCTAGATAGTGAAGGCATCCGAATTGGCCGACAAATACGAGATTTACGTAAGGCCAAGGGCGTTACCCTTCAGACTATGGCTGATAAAATTGGTAGATCGGTCGGTTATATCAGCCAGGTTGAGCGCGGCGTGTCGGTATTACCAATTCCTGTTTTACAGTCGATTTGTGAATTACTTGAAGTGCAAGTAACTTGGTTTTTCCACACTGAAAGCGAGCAGCCTATTAACGAGCTAGGTTTGGTTGTTCGCTCAAAGAATCGACGCCATTTGAATTTTTCGGGCACCGGAATTCGAGAAGAATTGCTTTCCCCAACCTTAAGCGGGGAGATGTTAATGATACTGACAACGTTCTCGCCTGAGGCCGAGAGTTCGCCTCAACAGCGCAAACGTCGTGGCGAAGAAGGCGGTTATATTAAGTCTGGCCGCTTGATTTTGGACCTGGGTGATGAATCGTTTGAACTTTCGGCGGGAGATAGCTTTACCATTCGTAAAGACGACCTTTATTTAATTAGAAACCCGTCAAAGAAGGAGGAAACGGTGATCGTATGGGTGATTTGCCCTCCGAGTTACTAGGCTAATTTTGGCGACGACGATGTGATTACCAAGCCGGCGAAGACGAGGCGCACAACCGCGACTAATTGCTTAGTATGATTTCGTATCGAATCAACTTTCGGAAATCTCAAAAAATCGTAAATTTTTGTATCAAGGCTCGATTATTTCACTGCTCTTAGATAATAGTCGAGGTACTATTACAGAGTGTCTAATTTACCCTGATATAGTTTGGATACTCGTATGCAGTGAGTTTGTATTAATTGAACTCCAACGTATTTGATTTGGATTATGTGTTAGCACTGAGCCACATCGTTATCTACATTTATAGAGAAGTTTCGTGTCCCTACCCACGTCGAACAGAACTATTAGGATATTATCGTCGGCGACGGTATTCCTTTTGTATAACATTACAACCGCCGATATAACACTGGCGCAAGAACAAGCAACCATTGAGTTGCCGCCAATAACTGTGTTCGCCAAAAGAAGCAATAATTCGGTCAGCGAATCGTCAGCTGTGGCATGGCAGAACGCTAATGACTCAACGATAATTCGTGAAAATGACGGTAGTTATACAGCCAGCTCAGTCACGAATTCATACAGTATAATGGCTTTTTTAGCTTCCCAAGGGCGGCCAACACTCAATATCGATATTGGTTATGCAGCTAATTCGGTGTCGATGACGGCTGAAGGGCATTTGATCGTCAATACCTTGGTTGAAGGCTTAGCTTACTTTGATGAAGGCGTAAGCCTTGAACTCACGCCAATCCTGAAAAATACTCAGCAGACTACTAAGACGGCAATGGCGCGCCGGCTGGAAATCTTACGTAAGGAATTAGAGAGAAATGAAACCCTCGAGTTAAAGATAATGCCTCCTTCTAATAGAGCAATTGGCGCGGTTAAATCGGCCACTCAGTCGGATATCTGGCGAATTAAAATACGCCGCTCAGCCTGAAGGTTTAAGCCAGTCTCAAATCCATAAAATTTTTCAGCGTCAATGACTTATGCAGTTTTCGAGTCGATGGTATCTCGCTGATTTACTCGTTGATTAATTCGACTAAATCGAGTGCGGCTAACTTTAATTTCGGCAGATGACCAATGGCCTCTTCCATGCTCATTCGAGCGCTCGGAGCATGCATGGCTAAGGCACCATAAAACGCTCCATCCTCGCTTCGCAAAGGCACTGCAATAGCCACCATCCCTTGCATGAACTCCTCGTTATCTATACCAATATCTTGTTGCGATAAGCGTTTCAGCTCTTCTTTAAGCTTATCAACATCTGTAAGCGTGTTTTCAGTGTATTGATTAAAATGAAGTTTGGCCAACAACCTTGTTCGTTTGGAACTGGGTAAGTTGTTTAGGAATAGCTTGCCGCTGGCTGTGCAATAAATTGGTACACGATCATTTTTCTTCAGCTGAATTCGTAGCGGCCAATGCGTTTCTACTCTATCAAAATAAACCATTTGCGAACCGTCGGGTATTGAAATGTTGCAAGTTTCGCCTACCTCTTCAGATAAGCGTTGCAAGATACCATGTCGTTCTGTACGCCAGTGATCGTTGTTACTGAAAATTCCCATAGCCATTGTTGATAAGCGTCGACCAGGTAAATAGCCGCGGCCATCAAGACGAGGTTGCAAGTAGCCTTCGTTTTCGAGCATGGTACAAAGCCGATGAATAGTCGGTTTGGGTAGCTTAAGTTCGGTATTAATTTCAGTGGCGGTCATTGGGGTTGAAGATTTTGCTACGGTTTCTAAGATACTCAGCACGCGTAAAGCAGCGGAAGATTTCTCAGGTTTATCGGATGAGTGTGTCATATCGCGAATTTAGTCTCAATTTTTAACTATTATGCATCAGTCTAAATTATTTCCATTGAGGTGCATATAACTTGTTCGACTATTCATAGTGAAAAGTGTTCTTTCCATTGCGATTTAGCCTAGGGCTATACTTATCTCAATTAAAGAGGTTATAGCAATGCCAGCGAACAAACTTAGTACATACAACACACAAACAACTGTTACCCAACCAAAGGTAGAGATTGTTAAAGGCAAGCCGATACTCAAATCGGTAGTCGTTGATAGAGTTTCGGAACCTAAGATTAATAAATGTGGGAGCAAAGCACGCGCCGGTAACTTTGATTTTGCAGGCTTAGCTGGTTAATCTGACACTGCTGCGATGATAACAAGCCTAGAGGTGTTAAGCCTAGTTTTATAAATACCCACTAAACTAAATTTCATTAAAAGCTCATCAGGAAACTGGTGG
>CAYQVT010000281.1:0-4466 GCA_964420885.1 uncultured Gammaproteobacteria bacterium | reverse complement strand
CCGCCGTGAGAGCAACCAGGGCTCAGGCAGATCGAGTGTTATACAAAGCCGCCGTTCGTGAAGTGGTAGAGAACCAAGAAAACCTCTCGCTGTTTCAACAATCAGCCGATGACCTGATCATTGAAAACGGGCGAGTCTGCGGAGTGGTTACGCAAATGGGCTTAAAGTTTAAAGCCAAGACGGTGGTGCTTACAACCGGAACATTTTTAGGAGGCATTATTCATATTGGTATGGAAAATTACCAAGGGGGGCGTGCTGGAGACCCGCCGTCGAATGCCTTGGCCACACGCTTACGCGAAATGCCATTCACTGTGGATCGCTTAAAAACAGGCACACCGGCACGCTTGGATGCCCGCACGATAGACTTTTCAAAATTAGAAGCGCAGCCTGGAGACACACCACTACCGGTTTTTTCTTTCTTGGGCGACGCGTCTCAACACCCGCAGCAAGTAAATTGCTATATAACCCACACCAATCAAAAAACCCACGACATAATTCAACAAGGCCTAGACCGCTCTCCGCTCTACGCAGGTGTAATCGAAGGAGTCGGACCACGTTATTGCCCATCTATAGAAGATAAAATAGTGCGTTTCGCCGACAAAGACTCGCATCAAATATTTGTTGAACCAGAAGGGCTGAAAACTCATGAAGTTTACCCCAATGGCATCTCGACGTCGCTACCGTATGACGTGCAGTTTAATTTCATACGCTCAATAGTGGGGTTTGAAAACGCTCAAATCGTACGGCCAGGTTATGCGATAGAGTATGACTTTTTTGACCCTCGAGGTTTGAAGCCGACACTAGAGACAAAGTATATCGACGGTTTGTTTTTCGCTGGCCAGATCAATGGAACAACTGGCTATGAAGAAGCCGGCGGGCAAGGTTTACTTGCAGGATTGAACGCGGCGCGTCAGTCTCGAGACCAAGAAGGTTGGTACCCTACGCGTGATCAAGCTTATATCGGAGTACTAGTAGACGACTTGATCACCATGGGCACAAAAGAGCCCTATCGAATGTTTACCTCGCGCGCCGAGTATCGCCTAATATTGCGTGAAGACAACGCAGATCTGCGATTAACAGAACAAGCCAGACAATTAGGCTTGGTCGATGATGAGCGCTGGGCTGCGTTTTGCAACAAGCGAGCATCGATAGATGCCGAAAAGCAACGCATGAACGGCACTTGGGTTCGACCAGAGATGTTGAACGACGACATTGCCAAGCGCATCATAGGAGACACCCTCAAAAAAGAAGCGAACTTAATGCAACTATTGCGCAGACCTGAAGTTACTTATCAGAGTTTAATGACCCTGCCAGGGGCTGGCGAAGGCGTCAGCGACCCAAAAGTTGCAGAACAGTTGGAGATTCAAGCGAAGTATCATGGCTACATAGAGCGACAATACGCCGAGATTGAAAAGCAAAAGAAAAATGAAACCACCCTCCTCAGCGTCGACATGGATTACTCCTTGGTAAAAGGCTTGTCGAACGAAGTGGCTCAAAAGCTAAATGAACACAAGCCAACGTCAATTGGCCAAGCTTCGCGCATTTCAGGAGTAACGCCAGCGGCGGTATCTTTATTGCTGGTGTATTTAAAAAAACATGGAAAAGCCGCTTAATATTGAGTTGAATTTCTAGCACGAACCCTAATTTCACAAAAATGGCGAATTCATGGCCTTTTCAAAAGCGAGTGGTTTTGCGGTTCGCTTAGCCAGCTGCATCACATATAATTATCGGCCGAGTTAGAATTATCGCAGAGGGGTAACACCCGCTTCGAACACATGGCACCGCTATGAATGATATAAATACCGAAACTCAAGAAATGTTGGCCACCCGCTTGAAGCAAGGTCTCGACGCACTCGATGTGTCTTATGGTGATGAAGCCATAGAAAAATTGGTAGCCTACATGGAACTGTTAGCTGAGTGGAATAAAACCCACAATTTAACTGCAGTGGATGATCTAGAACAAATGCTCAGCATACACATTTTCGACAGTGCCAGTATCAAACCTTATATCAAAGGCGCCAGATTATTGGATGTTGGCAGTGGTGCGGGATTACCCGGCTTAATCCTTGCGATTCTTTCACCTGCCCTAGAAGTAACTTCGGTGGAAGCGCGAAACAAAAAAGCCCAATTTCAAATGTTTGCAGCCAACAAACTCAGACTCAAAAACTTTACCGTAGAGAATATTCGTATCGAAGATTACGAACCAAAAGAAAAGTTCGCAATGGTGACCTCGCGAGCGTTTTCGAGCATTGAAAATTTTGTTACTAGTTCAAAGCAAACTCTAGCACCAAATGGTCGATGGCTAGCCATGAAAGGCGTTGTACCGAAAGATGAAATGAAAGTTCTCAAGAAGATGAACCTAAAATTTGATACCTTTGCACTTAAAGTTCCAGAACTTGATGCGCAACGCAATCTGATTGTCATATGTGCGCCTAAGTAACAGAGCACAACAAGACAAACGATAATAAGCTTGGCGATTTAACCTTCGTCTTGATAAACACTATGGCCAAAGTAATCTCAGTAACAAACCAAAAAGGTGGCGTTGGTAAAACCACAACCAGCATTAACTTGTCGGCCGCTTTGGTTTTGCAAGACAAACGCATCTTGCTTTTGGACATGGACCCTCAAGGCAATGCCAGTGTTGGCTTAGGTGTAGACACTCAAGAACTTGATGCCACTATCTATGACGTACTGCTAAACGAAGCGTCTGCTAAAGAAGCTATTGTAAAAACCGAAAGCGGCGTAGATGTAATGACCGCAAACGGCGATTTAGCGGGGGCTCAAGTAGAACTGTTAAATGAAATTGGCCGGGAGCTTAGATTAAAAAAGGCGCTTACTGAGATTCAAGCCGATTACGACTATATTTTTATCGACTGCCCGCCCGCTCTCAACGTGCTGACCATCAACGCACTGGTTGCTTCTAATTCTGTAATGATACCCATGCAGTGCGAGTACTTCGCATTAGAAGGCTTAAGCGCTTTAGTCTCAACCATTCGAGCGATACGAGAAACACTCAACTCGAATTTGAAGATAGAAGGTCTATTGCGGACCATGTTCGACAAACGCAATAGTTTATCGGGCGAAGTAAGCCGACAGCTGCAAAACCATTTTGGCGACAAAGTGTATCAAACCGTGATACCACGTAATGTGCGACTCGCAGAAGCTCCAAGCTATGGTGAAGCCGCAATCAGCTACGCGCCTAATTCAAAAGGCACAAAAGCCTACCTTAATCTCGCGAGCGAAATATTAGCCATTGCCGAGAAAAAAACGACCAAGGCAACAACCGCGACGGCGTAAAATTAAATAGTTATGAACGCAAAAAAGAAAAAACGTTTAGGCCGTGGTTTAGACGCACTGCTCGGCAGCACCGAACCCGTTGCACAAGACGCCATTACGAGTACAACGCCCAAATCAGAACACACACCAAACACGCTGCCAATCGAAAAAATGCAGCCTGGCGAATATCAGCCAAGAACCAATATGGATCAGGCGTCGCTCGAAGAACTAGCCGCTTCTATTCGCTCACAAGGAATTATTCAACCCATACTAGTGCGCCCTATTTCTGGTGATAACTATGAAATTATTGCCGGCGAACGCCGTTGGCGCGCAGCTCAGCTAGCACAGTTGCATGAAGTACCAGTACTGGTTAGAAACATACCCGACGAAGCAACCTTGGCCGTCGCACTGATTGAAAATATCCAACGAGAAAACCTAAACCCGGTCGAAGAAGCCGTAGGTTTAAAACGATTGATGGACGAATTTGAGCTAACGCACGAAGAAATGGCCAAAAGCGTAGGCAGATCGAGAACCGCCGTCACCAATCTTCTTCGCTTACTCAGTTTAAGCAGCGGAGCGAAGCAGCTTTTAGAGAAAGGTAATATTGAAATGGGCCATGCGCGAGCTATCTTGGGCCTGCCGATAGAATATCAAGACGCTGTTGCCTCTGAAGTATACGCAAAACGACTATCTGTAAGGCAGGCTGAAGCATTAGTAAGAGCCCACGCGAAACCAAAAAAGAAAGTCACCAAGCCAGAAAAAAGCGCCGACATTAGAAGTTTAGAAGAATCACTGGCTGAAAAACTGGGTACCAAAGTGTCTCTAGAAGACAATAACGGCAAAGGAAAACTGGTTATTGAATACTCTAACCTAGATACTCTAGATGGAATATTGGCTCACATAAAGTAAATGCCAACTCAAATACTGAACGCTTTTTAGCACAAGTTAAGTGCTTTAAAAAAACTGTATAAATAAACAGCTTATATTGGAATATTGTTCTAATCGAACACTTTACACCACTGTATGCTGCGCGTTTATCACCCGCGTTATTTAGAAAAACCGTTTAAAAATAAGTACTTAGTAGAATTCTTGAGAATAGCTAATAGCACTGTTATTCTAGAAACAGAGCTAGCTCGCTTTCACACCTTAGAAAAGGATTTAAATGATAAAAAGAATAGAAAATATAGAAG
>CAYQVT010000280.1:0-4467 GCA_964420885.1 uncultured Gammaproteobacteria bacterium | reverse complement strand
ATTGACTGAATAATGCATCATTGATGACTTTGCCGATTAGGGTGCCAAGTATTACCCCTGCAAAAGCGAATGGAATTAGATTCTTAAGGTATCGCCAGTTTGCGTGTTTATGATAGTAGTAAACTCCGAACAGGTCGGCGAATATTAGAATCGGCAACATAATACCTGTAGACGCTTTTGCACCAAACACGATGGCTAATAACGGTACGCCAATCATACCAACGCCTTGCACGCCGGTTTTAGCCATGCCTATCAACGCAGCGGCCAAAACAACCATCACGAGCTCGATATGAGTAAAACTAAAAGACGCTATTTCTAAAGACATGTGAGGTACAATAGAGTGTGTGAATGAGGAAGAACGCTCATAATAAAGCCTAATTAGCGTAACGCCAACGCAGTGAGTACTTAGCGATACCCAGTTTTCATAGAACGCCCGCATGTCAGAAGATAAGATACCACCACCACCTGAGAAACCAACACCTCACGAGTGTTGCGGCAGCGGCTGCGTGCCTTGTATTTTTGATTATTACTACGAGGCCCTAGATAAATGGAATGAGCAATACGGCGATAAACTTACAAACTTATATAATGATCATAGTGATTAAGTTAAACGCAGAACCTCAATAAGATTTTTCGAAGTTAGGCTTAGTTTTTAGCCTGCTGAATAATGTCGATGTATTGCCTAGAGCCTTCCTTTAGACGCCGCTCTTGTGTTTTAAAATTCACATGATACAAACCAAATCGTTGCCCATACCCCAAGTTCCACTCGAAATTATCGGTGAACGACCAATAGTAATAGCCCCGAACATCGTAGCCATCTTCAATCGCCTTTGAAACCGCGTATAAGGTTCGGTCGATATACTCGGCGCGCCGATCATCACGATCATCGGCTATGCCATTCTCGGTAATGATAATCGGCACATTCAGCTGTGAAATACGTTTTATCGCACGGAATATTCCTTCTGGATATACTCCATAATCCGTGTCCGTCATCACTTCTCTAGGATAAGCCTTGGTCTGCAACGACTGATCTATATCGCCGTTAAAGTCAAAGGCGTAATGCGAATAGTAGTTTAGGCCGATAAAATCCAAGGCCTCGCTCGCGCCGTGAATCTGGGCTGAACGTTCCACCATAGACGGCATATAGAAGTCGAACTCGTCCGTCTGAAACAGCCGCTGCATCACTTCATTGTAATTATTGTCAGCAAAAAATTTAATAAAGTGATCCATAAGGTTGTACTGCGAGTACGCGTCCATTTGCATCATATTCTTAACCAAACCGACCTGCGAGGCTTGGCCACCAGGCAACGATTTAATCTTATTGTAAACGCGTACATGAGCTCGCATTAAGTTTTCCTGAACTTGGGCCGCCAATACTGGGTCTTCCTTTCCCGGTGGGAAGTGTCCCGATAAATATCCGTCGAACATGTAAACACCGGGTTCGTTGATAGTGCACCATTGCTTAACCTTTGGGCTTAGGGCGGTAAACACGACTTCCGAGAACTCAACGAAATAGCTTATATTTTCCTCTTTTTCAAAACCGCCCAGATCTTCAAACCACAAGGGGGAGCGAAGTGGTGTAGGGTCACCATAGGTTCAATACTATTTGCCAACAAAGTGTCAACCTCGTCGACGTAATGCTGCAGGGCGGCTTTGTTGACTACCCCAGGCTTTGGCATTATTTTGCTCCAGGACACAGAAAAATGATATGCATCTATTCCTAATTCGGTCATTAATTGGGTGTCCTCCTCGACTCGATTCCAATGATCGACCGCAATACCCGATTTGTCACCATTTACAATGGTCGATGGTCCGTTAGCATGAAACTGCTTTTCCCAACGACCGAAATTATTAATATCCTAGTGCCCTCCTTCAACTTGGTGAGCCGCGGATGCCGCACCCCATACAAAACTTTTTGGAAAGCTCTTGTTAGACGTATTAATTACGCTCCAATCCCATTTTAATAATGGATCTCTTGTATTTAAGATCCAATACGTAACGCCATATGCAAAGGTGGTAAGGGAAAGTATCACCAGAACCACTTTTTTCATGATTATTTTTTTATAAGTTTTGCTTGGTAATTAGACGATGCTGCTTGGAAAGACAGGCCAGATGTCTGGCGTCAATTTGCCATTGCGAATCGTTCTAATGTCTCCAAATTGTAAGAATACAAATTCACTTTGATTAGGCCTCAAGAAAACGAAGTCATCGGGTTTTAAATCAACCAAACTAGACGCACTTATCACTTGCTGATTAGTGCTCAAGCCAAGTATTTCATTGTTAGCAATCCCGGGGGGTGACACATAATCAGCTTTCCATTTGCCGCCGTAAATCGCCAAGGTTTGCTCTTTGTTTGGGTCCCACGCTTCTATTGCCGCTGCTAACCTTTCACCGGCAGGTAGCAATGTGCCCTTAAACTGCTTAAGCACAGGAGTGGAAATAAAAGACGCTGGAAACATTGTTGTCAGCGTATCAATATCAAAGTCGGTGGGCTTTACTATGCAGGAACCCGCAGTGATGTCATTACACACAGTTTTGTTATAATGCAAGGAGACGGTCGGACTGCCGGCCCCGTTTAGCGTCAAGTTTTCGAGGTCTACATTTAATCTATGAGACAAGGCTACGTCGATAAACGCTTGATAAGCTGCTTGCGAATCGGCGTAAGCGTCGTCAGCGCTTTTGAGTACGCTAGGCAACTTAACCACGTGCGGGTCATAGCCCATAAAACCGGAAAATTCCAAGTACTCGGGGTTATCATAAATTATGTCTAACAACGGCGACAAGCTTCCCGGTTCTAGCAAACCACCACGATGAAGGCCAACATCAATTTCAATATTGATGCGCATTCTCTGGCCGAGTTCCTTAGCCAAACTTAGATATTGATCAAGCCGTTCTTTAGTGTCTATTAGCCACTGCAATTGAGTCTCTGAATTAAACTCACTACTCGCATCAAAGGTTTGATAATAGGTCTTAGCTAAACCGACTGGCATTGGTTTGCCGAATAACACGTCGGCGTCACTCAGGCGCTCAGTGACGAGATTTAGAAACGGCTGATGAAACAACATCAAACACTTGGTTTTAGCGCGTTTCATGACGTATTCAACCAAGTCGATACTGGGCAAGGATTTAACCGGAATCCGATAGCTTGTGTTTGGGTTTAGCATTGCGCCTAATGCATCTAAATTTTTGTCGACCAAATCTAAATCGATCAACATCTTCGGTTTGTACAAATTATTACGCTTTAGTTCATTACTTAACCCAGTAAAGTAGCTGTTGTGCGGGCCACCTATTCGACTAGGTTTACTGCTAATCACTCCCACTACGGCCAATGCCACGGCCGAACCCATGAATAACCTTCTGTTCATCAGATGAACAACTCCTTTACATGCTGATTAACAAACAGACCTCGTGGATCCAGTTCGCTTCGTATTCGTTTAAAGTCGCCCCATCGCTCATACATCTCGGCGAAGTTTTCTGCGCTTAGTGTATGCACCTTGCCCCAATGTGGGCGGCCTTTGTATTTCAGAAATATCGGCTCTATCGCTGCAAAGTAGCGATGATAATCTCGGTCGGCAAAATTGTGACAACTGATGGCGCATGAGTCGCGTTTATAGAATTGGCTCAACCAAATATCGTCGGCTTTTACATACCGATATTCAATTGGGAATACCACGTCGATGTTCTGTTTCTTAATGGTGTGAAGAACTTCTTGCAGACACTCCAAGCCGTTTTCAGCCGGTACCGAATACTCCATTTCATTGAATCGAACATTTCTCAGATTTCCAAAAACCTTGTAACTTCGATTGACTCGCTCAGATAAAGGTCCAACCGCGTCTTTTAACGCGGAGTTCACTAAGAAACGTCTTAACCACGGCAAGCGCTCAGACCACTTTTTTAATTCAAGAATACTCTCGCCAGATTCGGTTTGATCATGATCATGGATAATCTCATTATCAGTTTCATCTAAGGTCACCATTAGCGAATAGTTCCCATAAGGAAACGCATACATTTCAAAACGGCGCCCTTCGGCCCTCATTTTTTCAATCAGCGGATAGGCTTCATCACTGTGCAATATCCATTGCTTCTCATGCAACATAAATGCGTCGCGCACGCCTAAGCCAACTTCGGTCACAACGCCTAAAGACCCAATATTCGTGCGCGCAGCATTAAAAATTTCAGGGTTTTCGGAATCGCTACAGCTTACAATATCTCCACTACTGGTGACCAATCTTAGCGCTGAAACCTCACTCGAAAGAGAACCAAACTTTGAGCCGGTTCCGTGTGTACTTGTGGCGATAGCGCCTGCCAAAGATTGAGTATCTATATCAGGCATATTCACTAGTGCTAAACCATCTTCCCACAAAGGTTCACCCGTTTGGCCGAGCAATGTGCCAGCACCGAATGTTGCTTGTCTAGCGTTATGGTCAATCTTTTTTAAGCCACGTAATCGTGCAAGCGAGATCAGAG
>CAYQVT010000279.1:0-4483 GCA_964420885.1 uncultured Gammaproteobacteria bacterium | reverse complement strand
TGTACACACTTCTACAAACGAAACTAAGCCTGCCAGTATTAGTGAACTGACGATACTCTCAGAGGGACGCCGCATGCCAGGCCTCATTTATCAAGCCGCTGGCGAGGGGCCTCACCCCACCGCCATCATGCTACATGGCTACCCTGGAAACGAAAAAAACCTAGACCTCGCACAGGCACTGCGGAGCGCGGGTTGGAATGCCCTATTCTTTCACTATCGCGGTGCGTGGGGAAGCGAAGGCGAGTTCTCGTTTACTGGCGCCGAACAAGACGTTCAATCAGTCATTCGTTATGCCCAACAAGCTAGTAACGCCACTCGTTTAAGAATAGACGCAAGTAAATTATCGTTAGTGGGCCATAGCATGGGCGGTCACATGGCAATTGCTGGCATCTTAGACAACCCAAGCGTTGAATGCGCGGTTTCACACGACGGAGCCAATATGGGTGCTGGTGGCACAGGCTTGTTTAGTGATGAGAATAGTGTAAAACTTTGGAGTGATTACAGCGACACCTTGTTCATGCTAAATGGATGGTCTGGACAAAAAGCGGTTTCAGAAATCAAGAAATACGGTAATCAATTAGACTTGGTACCTCGTGCTAAAAATATCGCTAATCGACCCGTATTTCTAATCGCCGCTGACACCGAGGTGATCCCAATCGACTTGCATATTACGCCACTACGCGCTGCGTTAAAGCAAGAGTCAGATAAGATACATTATGAATTAATCGACGACGACCATAGTTTTTCGAATACGCGTAAAAAGCTCATCAGCTCAACGATTGGCTTTCTAAATAGCAATTGCCGATAAGGATTAGCCATGTCTATTGAGCTTTGGTTGGCCTTTGTAGCTGCATCCACCTTGATGTTAGTTATTCCAGGCCCAACAATTATCACCGTTATTGCCTATGCTACATCACACGGTAAAAAGGCTACTCTGCCATTGGTTGCCGCTGTGTCGTTGGGTGACATAACGGTCATTAGTTTATCGGTTCTTGGTGTGGGAAGCTTATTGGCGATATCGTCAACGGCGTTTTCCATTGTGAAGATTTGCGGTGGTTTATATCTTTTGTATTTAGGTTATAAGATGATTAGGGCCTCACAAAGATCGACCGCTGCTGAAACAAAAATATCGATTCACCGACAGGGTAATCTGTTCTTTAATACCTGGATAGTTACCGCTCTTAATCCAAAGGGAATCCTATTTTTTAGCGCGTTTTTGCCACAATTCATACAAACCAATCAGGCAATCGCTCCGCAACTTGCAATATTAACCACTAGCTTCGTATGCCTTGCGGCGCTTAATACGCTTTGCTATGCCTTATTAGCATCGAGAGCCGCACAATATTTGCATTCTCCAAACGCCAGACGAAGATTTGATATTGGCGGAGGAATAGCGATGTCGGCAGCGGGTTTATGGGCTCTAACAGCTAAACAATCTACTTAGAGAATAGCCGATGCTAAAACATCACCCTATTCTCGGTTGAAATCTTTCAATAAGATTTATCTAAAATACTGGAGCAACATCGGCAATTCTACAAACAATAATAAACCTGTTAGCCATCGCGATTCTTAGTTCTCCTTGAACCCTGTCCATAAAGGCTCTTACCTTTAATTTTAGGTCGCCGTGGTGGTGTACGCTGTTCTCGAGAAACGCTTTTCCCAGACACCACTTGTTCTGATCTGCGCGCATTTCGATGCCTAAATTCTTCTGGTAAAACAAAACGCCACTGCCCCTCTTCCAGTTTACCTAGGCGTAATTCTCCTACCCTAACTCGCTTTAGACCACTGACGTGTAACCCAACCGCCTCGCACATACGGCGTATTTGTCGTTTTTTTCCTTCGATCAAAATAATCTGTAACTGCTCAGCATTAAGTTGTTTTACCTTAGCAGGTTTTAAAGGTTTGCCATCCAGCTCTAGCCCATATGTAAGCCTATCTAGTTGTTCAGCGCTCAGCTCGGTATCAACACGAACCAAGTATTCCTTTTCCAACTCGGTGTTCTCGCCGATTAATTGCTTGGCTATGCGGCCATCTTGAGTCAATACCAATATGCCTTGAGAATCAATATCTAACCGTCCTGCGGGCGCCAGCCCCTTAAAGTGGCTGGGTTTTAAGTGTTGACGAGTTTGATCTGTTGATGAGTGAGACTCTTTGGTAATTAACCTTACAGCAGGAATATAGTCGTCTTCAGCTTGACCAGAAACATAGCCTACTGGCTTATTAATCATTATGGTCACACGCTCATTTTGCATTGCCTGAGCCCGCGCAGTCAGTTCAATTTCTACGTCTTCAGAAAACTTTATACCCAGCGTATTAACAACGTCACCATTAACCTTAACTAAACCCTGTTCAATTAGCCGGTCGGCTTCGCGGCGCGAACATAGGCCGCGCTGAGACATGAGTTTGGAGAGGCGAACGGGGTCGGACATCAGTCTTTGGCGAGATCCGCAGCTAAGCCAATATATGTATCCGGCGAGAGTTTTTTAAGTTCAACTTTTACGGCATCGGGCACCTCCAGATTTTCAATAAAAACCTCCAGCGCTTGTTGATCAATACCGTCTTTTCCGCGGGTAAGTTCTTTCAGTTTTTCATAAGGTTCTGGAATGTCATAGCGCCGCATTACCGTTTGAATCGCTTCTCCCAATACCGCCCAATTATCGTCCAAATCAGCAGCCAATGCGATTGCGTTAACGTCTAGTTTGCCAATCCCTTTGAGAGTCGCTGAACAGGCCAGCAATGTGTAACCAAAGCCCACACCGATATTGCGTAACACGGTTGAATCCGTCAGGTCACGCTGCCAACGACTAATAGGTAGTTTAAGCGCTAAATGATCAAACATTGCATTAGCTAAACCAAGATTGCCCTCTGAGTTCTCGAAATCTATTGGGTTGACTTTATGCGGCATGGTGGAGGAGCCGACTTCACCGGCCACTACTTTTTGCTTAAAGTAGCCAATTGAGATATAGCTCCAAATATCTCGATCAAAATCCAGAAGAATGGTGTTGAAGCGAGCAACGGCATGGAACAGCTCCGCCATATAATCGTGCGGTTCAATCTGAGTGGTTAAGGGGTTCCATGTTATTCCAAGTGATTCAACGAAATTTTTAGAAAAGCGCTCCCAGTCGACCTCGGGGTAAGCGACCACGTGCGCATTATAATTACCCGTAGCACCGTTTATTTTACCTAGTATCGCCACTGACTCTATTTGTTCGATTTGACGCTTTAATCTCGCCACCACATTGCGCATTTCCTTTCCCAGGGTGGTGGGCGACGCTGGCTGTCCGTGGGTACGAGCGAGCATGGAAAGGCCAGCATTATCGTTAGCCAAGTCGTTAATCGCAGAGACCACCTGTCGAAACGTGGGTAATACCACCTGCTCACGAGCGTCGTATAACATCAGAGCATAAGATAGATTGTTGATGTCTTCTGAGGTACAGGCAAAATGAAAAAATTCACTGACCGCCTTAACTTCCGAAATTGACTCCGAGCTTTGTTTTAGAAAATACTCCACCGCCTTGACGTCATGATTGGTAGTCGATTCAATCGTTTTCACCGCTTCGGCATCCTCTACCGAAAAGTTTTCAATGATGGCATCTAACTGTGTATTGGCCGCGTCAGAGAACATTGGCACTTCGGCAATATTATCTTCTTTAGCTAATGCTTGTAGCCATCGCACCTCCACTAAAGAGCGATATTTAATTAGACCAAATTCACTAAAAATCGGGCGTAAAGCCTTAACTTTATTGCCATAACGGCCGTCTAGTGGGGTTAGCGCGGTGGTTGCAGAGAGATCTAAATCAAGCATGATATAAAAACGGTTTAAGGTGAAAGTGTGACTATTTTGAAGGCGAGATGTTACCATACTTAGTGAACAAATAAGGCTCCAAATTCCATGCCCGTCGATTGGTCCACCTACTCTTTAGAACAGCTTCGCGCCAATGCCACCCAAACGTTTCGCGAAGGTGGAGGCTCTCGACCTGACGTATTGTTGATTGAAATTAACAATGAAAAAGCAGTGCTCAAAGACCAAGGCGGTGCCGATAAAACCTTTGCACTGTTGATTGGCCCACTATTGAATTGGCGAGAATGCAAAGCCCTAATAAAATTGCGCGAGGTACGCTCGGTTCCAAACCTACTTTGCCAACCAACATCACGCTCATTCTTGATGACTTACCACGAATCAGAGCAAATTACGCGCCTTGAGCGTTTCCATCCCGACTGGCCCGACTTCTTTGACAAACTGAGTAATGCCATTGATGACATTCATAGAGCCGGAGTCGCACATAATGATTTACGCAATCCGACCAATACTCTAGTAACAGCTGATGGTGAGCCAATACTGGTAGATCTAGTGGCGTGCTTCTGCCGAGGACGTGCTTGGAACATTCCCAACCGCTGGATATTTAACAAATTCACTCAAGTGGACTTGTCTGCCATCACTAAGATCAAAAGTAGAGTGGCGAAAGAGCTAATTACTGACCAA
>CAYQVT010000278.1:0-4485 GCA_964420885.1 uncultured Gammaproteobacteria bacterium | reverse complement strand
TAAATATCACCCCCTTGGCCGTAGGTCACAATAAATTCAGCGTTGGCAACATCCTTGAGCGTGGCGCCTAAGGCATCGCTCGCGTTGGCCACCACTAATTCACTGAAAAACTCGGTAAACAGCCTTTGTTTAGCGGCACCATAACTAGCCATATCACCGTGATAGTCAAGATGATCATGGCTGAGATTAGTGAACAGAGTGCAGAAAAAGTTGACACCATTAACTCGCCCCTGATCGAGTGCGTGAGACGACACCTCCATACACACTTGAGTAATACCTTGAGCTTTGAGATTTGCCAGCATTTTGTGTAAAGCAATTGGATCAGGAGTGGTATGAACCGCTTTTTCTAAAGCATCAAGTTTGCCCACGCCAATGGTGCCGATCATTGCCGCTTGCATGCCGAGCTGAGTCAACGCTTGCGTTAGAAGAAAACAGCATGTGGTTTTACCATTGGTGCCCGTCACACCAAACACTTGCATATCATCGCAAGCTCGGCCAAAAAATTGATGCGCGATCAGTCCAACCTTTGCCTGAAGATCGGCAACTGCGATCGTGGGAATACTCAGATCAACGGGAAGTTCGTATTCTTTAGGGTCGAATAAGACAGCTGTAGCGCCATTATCTTGAGCTTGCAATATATAGTCGCGGCCATCTGCAACAGAACCGGGGTAAGCACAAAACAAAGTGCCGACGGAAACTTCTCGACTGTCAATTGCCAAGGAATCAACCTCAACCTCATGATCGCTCGAGATATCAATTACGGCGAGTAATTCAGCAAGTGAAGTCATCGTGTGTTGGCCTCGACTTGGTATGAATCCAGGTTAGCAACTGGGCGAGAAATCATTAATTTTAATTTTGGCTCTTCCTTAGGAGCGGTCATGGCATCTGGCGCCACTCCTCGCAGACGCAATGCCCCTGCCATCACCTCTGAAAAGACGGGTGCAGCCACGAGACCACCATAGTAATCGACGCCTTTAGGGTCATTGACAGAGACGACTAACGCGATCTCAGGGTCGCTAATAGGTGCAAACCCGGCGAACAGCGACATATAGCTGTCATCTTGGTAACGCCCATTTAGTACTCTATGCGCGGTTCCGGTTTTTCCTCCAACCCGGTATTGGTCTACTCGTGCTTTTGGTGCTGTGCCATCATCACTAACCGCTGATTCGAGCATCAGTGCGATCTGATCTGCAACTTTCTTAGAGAAAACTCGAGACCCTTCAGGAATACTTGCAACGGGATGAAGACTTACTGGTAGCAATACGCCCCCATTTGCCAGCGCTTGATATGCGCGCGCAAGTTGTAGTGTGTTGACTGATAACCCATAACCATAGCTCATGGTCGCGTGCTCAATTGGCCTACTACGGTTCGCTAACATGCCTTTTTGTTCGCCCGGAAGTTTTAGCTTATTAGTATTGCCAAAACCCAGTTCGCGATAGGTATCAAATAGAGATTGCGGCTCCATCATCATCGCAATCTTAGCGGACCCAATATTACTCGAAACTTTTATCACGTCGGCAACCGTTATCTCGCCGTGCGGCTTCGTGTCATTAATTCGGTTACGTCCAATGTAGTAAAACCCTTTTTCAGCATCGACTACGGTTTCGGCCTCGACAACTCCAGCCTCCATTGCCATCGCAACAGTAATTGGTTTAACAGTGGACCCAGGTTCAAATGAATCCGTAATCGAACGATTGCGAAACCGAGTACTTTTCAGGTCTGCTCGGTCATTTGGATTAAAATCAGGCATGCTAATCATCGACAGCACTTCGCCAGTCTTCACATCAATGGCAACCAACGAAGCCGATGTAGCATTGTGTTTTTTCACCGCGGCCTGAAGATGACGATAGGCAAGGTATTGGATGCGTGTATCTAAACTCAAGGCAATATCATCACCATGACGAACGCGCGCCAGCTGTTCAACGTATTCGACAACATGACCCACCTTATCGCGTAGTACTTGGGTGCGACCAGCCTGACCTCTTAAATCACTGTCATAAGCAAGCTCTAAGCCTTCTTGACCCTCATTATCGATATTAGTAAAACCAAGCACATGCCCCATCACAGGGCCAGCAGGGTAATAACGCTTATATTCGCGAACCTTATTAATTCCTGGAACATTCAAAGCTAGAATTTCGTTTGCCACTTGCGGGGACAAATGACGTTTCAAATAAGCAAATTCACGCCCTTTACGTTTTTCGGCTTTCTCTAATAATTCGTCTGCGGTAGTCCCGAGTAGCTTGCTTAGTTTCTTATACGAATATTCTTTCTTCTGTTTCAGTACCGTTGAGGGGTGCATCCAGATCGAATCCACTGGCGTGCTAACCGCGATGGGTTGACCATTACGATCGGTGATCATGCCGCGTGTGGGCGGCTCTTTTTGCACCCTTAAATATCGTGCATCACCTTGCGATTGAAGATAATCATTATCTACAACCTGAAGTTGGACTGCGCGCGCGCCTAAGCCAAAGAAAAGCGCCCCAAAGAACATGATGATGGTGTTATAGCGCCAGGTTGAAACTGGGACAGTGACCTCCTTGGCTGGAATTTCAATACGGGCCTTGTCTTGAGTTTTTATAGGTAAAGATTTTGTTCTAGCCATCACTCCACACCTGCAAGTCGTGCGCCGTCAGCCAACTCGACATTCTCGTCGATGTATTTCACTTCACCTTTGACAGGCGCCCGCATAGACAAACGCTTACTGGCGTCCTTCTCAACTCTCTGAGCGGATGCCCAAACGTTGGATTCGACCAATAATTGCCCCCACTCATCGTTCAAACTATCGCGCCTAGTCTCTTCTGCTTGAAAGGCCAAGTACGCCAATCGGTGTTGGTGCCGTGCGTTGACGACGAACAAGGCCGATACGACCACACTGCCTATGAGGAACCACATAACACTATCGCGCATGGCTACCCCCACGACGACTCGCCTGCTGTGCTCTTTGATAAGCAACCGATGTGCGTTCAGCAATTCTTAACACAGAACTGCGCGAACGTGGGTTTTGATCAATTTCTTGCTTGCTTGGCTTTATCGCGCGACTTAATAATTTTAACGGCGTCAAATACGCTTCATCAGATACAGGAATGTTTTTCGGAGGTAAGTTCGGCGTGGATAGCTCGCGCATAAACCGCTTAACAATTCTATCTTCTAAAGAATGAAAACTAATCACGGCCAGACGACCACCTTGATTCAATAATTCAACCGCTTGAGGCAACGCCTTCGAGACTTGACTTAACTCTTGATTAACGTGTAAACGTATTGCTTGAAAACTGCGGGTTGCAGGGTGTTTATTCTTGTCCTTTTTTGGCGTTGCATCAGCGATAATTGAAGCGAGCTGCAATGTACTATCAATTTTTGTTTCATTGCGAGTAACGACGATGGCTTTTGCGATTCGGCGTGCAAACTTCTCTTCACCCAGCTCAAACAAGGTCATCATTAAATCACGCTCCTCCACACGGGCCAGCCATTGCGCGGCCGATTCCCCTTTAGTCGTATCCATACGCATATCCAGTTCGCCATCGCGCATAAAACTAAAGCCTCGATCAGCTTGATCAAGTTGCGGAGAAGACACGCCAAGGTCCATCAACACACCATCGACACGCTCTAGCCCGATTCGCTCTGATAACAGTTCAGCCATCCGGCTAAACTCACTATGAATAATAGTTACTCTTGGATCGTCTTCGAATGTTTTTTCTCCAAGCTCAACGGCTCGTGTGTCACGATCAAAAGCCACCAAAGTACCGCTCTCACCTATTTTCTCAACAATTTGCTTTGCATGCCCAGCACGACCAAGAGTCGCATCCACGTAAACGCCGCCAGCACGAATATTCAACGCGTCGACCGCCTCTCTCATTAAGACAGGTATGTGTTGTTCAGAGGTAGTCATCGCTGCCTCTAAAAGGAAAGTGATTCGAGTTCGACGGGCAATGCCGATTCGTCGATCTCGGAAGCTAAGAGAGATTCACGTTGCGCAACCCAATGCGCCTCATCCCAGATTTCGTATTTATCTCCCTGCCCTACCAAGACAGCTTTACGATCGATATTCGCGAATTCACGCAATTGTTGAGGCAGCAAAATGCGGCCACTACCATCCATAGTGCAATCGTCTGCATGGCCGATCAACATGCGCTTTAACTGACGAACTTGTGCGTTCAAGGTTGGTAATGAGGTTAGTTTTTTCTCCACCACTTCCCAATCTTCCAATTTGTATAACAATAAGCAGTGATCGCTGGTGCTGATCGTCACAACTAGCTGACCTTGCGATTCACCTCGCAGGGCGTCACGAAGCTTGGTCGGAATCGACATCCGCCCTTTCGCATCTAGATTTATATGATTACTGCCTCTCGCCACGACTCTTTGGTCCACTTATCATCATTTTTTGCTCTGGCGTTGCTAAATTTGGGAAAAATCGACATAAATTCCCACAACTGCCCACATTTCGCCACTATCTACGACAGCAGGAACTGAGTCAAGGATTAATTGACA
>CAYQVT010000277.1:0-4486 GCA_964420885.1 uncultured Gammaproteobacteria bacterium | reverse complement strand
CATGCCCTCCTTCCGGCCACCTTATTACCATCCTGCAGGATGGACAGACCACTGGCGGTTATGCACGCGTTGCGATGCTCGAGCAAACTAAACTAGATAAATTTAATCAATTGCCGTTGAACAAAAAATTTCAATTTAGATATTGCAACACCCACCCTGAATAGCCGAGCGTTACTTAAACAGACTTTCTCGCCCAAAATTTTGGCCGGTGCAAAGTTAAAGCCGAAACCAAAGTGACGATAAAACCCATAGGAAAAATTTCTACAAACGTTATCCCCATCCGATACCAGCGTTTGGCATAGTTAGTTCTAATATCATCCATTTTCTGAATGTATTCCGCTAACGCCTCACCATTTATGCCTTTCGCTTTTTGTACCTCTACCAAGTGATCCGTGTAGCTAACAATAAAACTATTGTTGGTGACCGCAGTATAGACCTCCCATACCAGCACGTAGGCCAGCGCAGCAAAAAACGACATGGCCAGTCCGAGTAACAATGCGTTCGAAAGTTTAATAACACCGCCTTGTTCCTGATCACGAAATCTTTTTATGCCGATAAAGATCAACGATAAGACAAAAAACATTAATAGGAAACCAAACGTTTGCGAACCCGCACTACTGTCGTAGCCAAATACTGCGAATCCGCCGATCATGATAGAGATGACGAGAAGCCCAGCTGGTGTGCCATAACTAAACGCGGTTTTCCAAAAAGTTGATGATTTACTTGTGGTGTTCATATTTCCTCCCGATTTGTCAGCTCAAATTGCCCGATGCTTAGGAAAAAGTCACTCACCCATATGGGTGATTTGGCCATTTTTCTCAATTTATCCGGTAAATTTAATCGAAAGTTCAGTCGCTTTGGTCACGGCCTCAGTTCGATTTGTTGCGCCGAGTTTTTTATATAGACTTTGTAAATGTGTCTTGATGGTATTGGTCGAAAGATGCAGTTCATGTGCAATTTTTTTATTCGTCTTACCCGATTGCAAATGATGCAAGATCTCAAGTTCCCGAGATGTTAAGCCTAAACTAGCAATCGCCTTAGTATTCGGCTCCTGTTGTGATTTCGTAGGTTCTTTGCTGCGTTGTCGTTCAACCCAGACGCCCAGACACGCAAACAGAATAGCGATCACTAAACCATAAACCTCCAGCCCAATATCACGAACCCAGAATTTATAATCAATCCAGGTCAGTATGAATGCGCAAAGCGCCAGAATTAATCCGTAACCGACTATAGTTTTGGTCATTAGACAATAATCTCAAAGTAAGCTGTCTAAAACTAGTCAATGTTCCAAAACGACCTTTTAAGCAGTTCTGCTTAATTTGATTGAACAGTGCTGGTCTTTGCAATATAACTACTGAATCCTATCGTGTAAGTGGTGAGCCTTGTGAGTACTGATCAAAATCCGTTTGCGCCGCCTCATGCTGAATTAAAGCTTGATAAACACTCGGCCAACCTGAAACGAAAGCGACCGCGTCTAGTGTCGGTCATATTTTGGTTCTACATGATATTTTTTGTAATTTATTTTACAACCCTAGCGCTAATTTTTAGCGATACCCTACCTATTAGCGAAGACCAACGATTACAACTTGCTAACGCAAGTCCATTCGACTATGCGCTTGGGGCGCTAATGACGGCAAACAGTTTTTTTGCGGCTATTACACTTTACCGACTCAAAAAATTAACCATATACTTCTGGGCTATAGACTTAATACACACGATATATGTTAGCGCTACCAATTTACGATCTTTTGATTACTCTTTTAGTAACCCCGAGGGGTCTGGAACTCTAGTGGGCGTCATATTATCGTTCACTATATCGCTAGCGTTATTTATATACGCTTTAAAATTGCGGAAAGCAAAGATTTTGGTTTAGTCTTCAAAGCACTCGCACGAAAGCTGACTTTTGTTGGCACCCTGCTACTTCCTATTTTGCGAATACAAAGGACAGCAGGTTACAGTAGACAGCCTATTGCGAGTTCAAGGGTGGGCAGATAGTCAACCCTCTGGAGAAGCAATTGCTGTAATGCTCGGCTTGTCGGATGCGGTCTTCGGTGCTCGGATGAGAAGACAGATAATCGATTACCGTTTTTTTATCTTCAGCTAATTCCGGAGTGTTCTGTTCGGTTGATTTTTCAATAACTTCTGTTTCTGACTTGTCCTCTATAACTTCTGCTCCAGAGGTTTCCATATATTTCGTCATTCGGTCAATAATATCTGAGAACGCTTGAGGATCTATTTTTGCTTGTAGCATTTTTTCAAACGCGTACACATCTGCTTCAGACTCGTAGCCACGCGCATAACCACTACTAATCATTAACGTACCCAAGCCTAAGCCCATGTCAGCAACTGTACTGCTATCACCTGTGACAATCATAACGATTGTCGTGAGCATTGTGCCTTGAATAACCAATTGCAAGGTATGCCTGTGCGCAACATGACCAATTTCGTGCAGTAATACCGCATCAATCTCATCTTGATTTTCGGTGAGTTCGACAAATTTGTCGGTCAATATAATGTCACCTGAAGGTAACGCAAAAGCATTTGGGATGCTTTGTCCATCTACCTCCCACTTTCTGAAATGCAATTGAAAATTTATATTTTCGTCCGCTTGAGCCAACGGCACTAATCTAGTATTGAAATGCTCGCGGATTTGCTCCATTTGTGCAGGATCCACATCGCTGTCTTTGTCGAAAAAATACTTATCCAAAAAATCTAGCGTCTGCGCGGCAATCAATTCATTAGTGGAATGCGGAAGCGCGTGTGCCAATTTGTTACTAGTCCAGGGCACACCCCATTTTAAAAATGCGCCGGATGTGCCAATCGTGACTAACAAAGCGACCACTACCCAGCCAATATTAGACTCTATTTTATGGATAAAGCCATTTACAGATTTGTCCTTTTTAAATAGCTGATCAATGCTCTCATTGTCGCGCGTAGCGAAAATCGAACCGTCGTTTAGGGTGATTTTTCGCTCGACATTACCCAACCGATCGCTGACCTTTAGCTCATCAAAACTGCAGCGAATCATTCTGCCGTCGTCTATTGCAACCGTTACTTGATCATCATTCGAGCGGAGCGCGGCATCAAATTGCTCCGCGCTCCCCTCGGCATGCCATTTTCCATTAATCAACAATTAAAAACCAATGGCGACGTCAACATCAAAAGCATCTCCAATTTGTTCACCTAGAGACGATTGTTCTTTCTGTTTTTGAGTAACATAATCTTCAAAGCCAACACCGGTATCTACTTGGGTATTCTCGAGAATGAGTCTTGCCATACGTACTTTTGCCCATGGTAGTGCCAATCCAAATGAAAACATTACGGCCAGCAAGTTGGTAATCAATACCCATGCAAATTGCCGCGCTTTAAGGGTGGACGCAAATTTTATTTTGTCATCTAGCACGGAGTTTGAATAAATATACGCTCTTTGCCTAGTATAGGAATACGCAAAAATAAGAAAGCTTAAGAAAATAAACATGAGATATACCGGGACTATGATTAACATCAGGCTGCCTATCGCATCCGCTAACTGTTCAGGGTCTTCGGTACTTTGTTGTAGCGTGACGAGTTGATCGAGACCGACCACAAAGTAGGAAATTATCCCCATTAAAATCATAAAGACAACAAATAGCAATATCCCTAAACCCATCGCTTTGAATAAAATTATTGCAAACGGCTTAACTACGACATCCGTTTTGAAGTGTCCTTGACCATAGCGATACCCATCTAATTGGTAGTGCGTGTGCTTTTTCTTCATGAAAGCATACAAATAAAGGGCGAATAAGAAAAACACAACCGTGGCGATCGTCCCGACAATACCCAGTATTGATGTAGGGACCTGATCACCAAACATACTAAACATGACGCCTAAAAAAACCGGTGCGGCATAAAAAGCAATAAAACAAGCGATAGGCAACAACATATAGTTAAAGTAGGCACCACCCATAGTGCCATCGAAACTAAAGCGCACATTACTAAAACTCGTCATGCGAAGTTTAAAACTCAAGCTCCGCCAAATAACCCAGGGGAATCCCAGAAAAAGAATAAGCAGAAAAATTGCACCGCCGACTGGGAAGATGCTCGATACCACGGTATAGGTAATAAACAGACCTAATGCGATCAAATAGCCAAAGAATAATTGTTTACCAGTTGCGTGATATTCAAAGTTTCTACCATCAAGTGTACTGTTGGCATAAAAATACCGGTTATTTCGGACTTTCGCCCAAGGATAATAAAATCCGACTGTCACTATTGTTAATAGAATATTGACGATCCAGATTTTAAAGTACTCGAATCCACTTCCTTCAAATTTTAATTTTTGCATTTTTTCTCTCTCATTTATTATTTTTTGCCTGTTTACTCAGGCGATATAAATCTACAATACCAATCAGCCAGGCGATCAAGATAATGCTAGTGGCTATGTTTGCCAACGAAGTATCCGCGCCTTTAAGCCCGCTTGATACCATCTGACGGATCGATCCGATAT
>CAYQVT010000276.1:0-4511 GCA_964420885.1 uncultured Gammaproteobacteria bacterium | reverse complement strand
AGTCGCTCGGAATTTTGCTCTTGGGACTCACTTTGCTGAGTGCCCGATGCCAGTTCGGCCAATGGCTTTGCCCGTGCAATCATGGCTTCGATAAGTGGAATCGATGAATGAGTTGCATCGATGATAGCAACCGTAGCCAAGTGTGCGGAGGCGGTATCAAATTGCGCGGTTAAGACGGCATCGTTGGCAAGTTGAATGTAGGAATCTGCAATTTTTTGAACCCCCGAAGCGGCAATTTGGTTGCTACCGTCTAATAACAGCACCTGCTTATAAAAGTACAATGCATTTGCTTTAGCGGGTAAAATAAGGGCTCTTTTGCTGTAGGCCGATTGCGCGTTGGCCAAAAGCGTCGATATTCTACGTTGTAACTTCCATGATTCCAGTGCGGCTTTCAGTTCAAGGTATTCGTCAGAACCTCGCTTAAGGATATCGAGTTTGCTTAAGGCGCTTTCGGCTATCGCCGGATTATCCTGCTCTAAGGCGCTGTAGCCTGATGTTAAAAATCGCGTTGTGATGTACTCTAAGCCTTGTTTTGCTTCAATATTTTTTGGATTGATTGCAAGTATCGAACGATAGGTACTGGTCGCATTAGCATCTGCCGGTTGAGTGTATTGGCCATTATTGATTTCTGCGTTGGCTTTGTCTAACAATGACCGAATTTTCAAATCTTGTGCGTCTTGCTTACGAAACACTTCCGCACGTGAATTGTCATCGCCTCGATTGAAGGACAATGCTCCTGCGTCACCTTCGTTTTCAAGGAAGTCTAGTTGCTCGTCTTCAGAAAGATCGGTTTCTCCTATTTGAGGCGACAAGATTACCCCTGCGCCAACGATTTCTTGTGTTGGTTTATTGTCCTGCGGCCAGAAGAAGGCGGCTAAAATCATCAGTGCGACGGCTGATACCACCCAACCCATTGTTCTAATACCGCTATAACGGCTCAAAACACCCGATCTTGGATGTTTGGTGACACCCGTTAAATCACCTCCGATAACCTGTTGCCGGCGAGGTGGTACGTTTAAATCAATAGTGCTAGGGGGGGCGGGGCGACTCTTAGCCGGCTTACGTGCGGTCCTGCCTGATAAGGCTTTCTCGATCTCCGATCGAGAGCGCTCTTTGGCTCTTGCCTTGGTAGAGGTCCTATTAGAGTCGGGTTTATCCGAATGCCGCTCCACGGTGACGGAGTCTTTAGAATTTGATCTGGCTGCCATTCACTTCGTTTGCAATAATGTTTTAAACCACAACTACCCATTTGGGGCCTTGTAGCTTTCACTCGATAACTATAATACCTTAAGCTTACTCTCTGTGCCTTTCGTTGTCGGCATTTATCAGATCAAATATTTCCTTAATCAGCTTTTATGTATCCGCGCTTTCGATTTATTGATTCGATTTCGAAATAGCCATCCTGCTTTGAAATAACGTATATTCCGGTGCCTGGTGCTAAGGTAAGCAACTCAGAGGAAAATGGGTTTGGTTTACTAAACACAGTATATTCTCGGTCAACGATAATCAATTGAGGGCCTACGCTAAGCGCAATTTTTGGGTCAAGTTTGGCGCCGATACCTACCGGTGAGGTGATTCTGAGTTTCCCATAGTTAGCACGAGAAATTCCGCTAATTGACTCCAACTCATGTAAATTGAGCTCAGATAAATGGCCATTAGCACTAGTAATCGCTTGATTCAATTCAAACGCACGAATTGCGGACGCAGATCTTGGCCCCCATAAGCCGTCGACGCTGCCAACTTTATAGCCAATTTTGTTTAATGCTTCTTGAGCGAAGCGCACATCGACTGTCTGAGCGGGTATGATTGGTTCGGCGCTGTAAACAGGTTTAACAGGTTCCACTTGTTTAGGTTCTTCAATAATCACGGGTTCTTGGGTTATCGGCGCACAGGCTGCTAGCGATAGAACCATTAGCAAGACTAAATAGCTCGGCGAGTAAATCTTCTTTAAGTGCTTATTATTTGAAATTGTCGCGACGAATGATTTGTTGGACATATAAATCTGAATTGAAGATGTTCTACTATTTCTTAATATACCCAATCCGATGAAAACGGTTCATGACGATTGGCATTTTTTCAGTTGTACTCCGCAAGAGTAATTTACTTTCGGCGGCTAAGCTACTTTATAGCTTATATTGGCTATCTGTCAAAGAATTACAAAACTTGTCACAGGTGTTTAACGGTAATCAATCCAGATTTTTTATCTGAATTTACTTCTATTATTGCGCCGAAGTCGAGTTGCAGGCTAAAAAGCTTGTTTAAGGGAGTTTCTAGTACGAAGGCGTGTATCAGTCTTTGCACGCCGGAATGAGTCACGACCGCTACTGTTTCATGATTCTCATGGAGCAGATCAGTCCAAAATTTTTTTACTCGATTTTGCATCATGACCACGCTGTCACCATTGGGAGCTGCTTGGGTAACAAAGTTTTCCATCCAGGATTTAGCCTCTTCGGACTGAAAGTCTTTCCATGGAATCAACTCCCAGTCACCGAAATTATATTCCATTAGTCGTTCGTCGCGACGGTGTATATCGGAATTCAATTTTTCTGATAGGCGCGTACAGCGTTGTAATGGGCTGGTATAAACAGCGTCGTAGCGCGGTCGCAGTTTCTTTAGAACGTGCGTGCATTCTGCCTCAAACGTAGTGGCTAAGCCTAAGTCAGTATGACCATAACAAATGCCTGTCTCAATGTCGGGTGTAGTGTGTCGTATTAGATGTATCAGCATGCTTGCATATTAAAATTAGAGAACCGCTGCAAAACATAAGTAAAAGGCAAGCTCGGACAATTGTTGAATTGCACCTAGAACGTCGCCTGTGTAGCCGCCAATTCGACGACGAGAATAAGCCATAAAAGTAAAGGCGGTAATCGCCGCTACGCTACAGGCTAATAGTGTGCCGGTTAGCGCCATACATGCAATTGGCACGAGCGCGGCGCTGGTTATGAAGATGCTAGTGACCTTGTCCTCAAATGACAGAGCACGCTCGGTAATGGGTTTGACCTTGCTTTGGTCGATGTCCTGGACGTAGTCATACAGGTCAATCATTAACGACGACAGGCTTCGGCTTGAGGTGTGAGCCGCAATGAAAATGAAGGCTAAAAATGGGGTATTCTCAACCCCCGAAATCTCAATTAAGGCGAGATATTTTACGCTGAATAAAAATATCAAGCCGACGGTGGCGTAGGTGCCCACACGGCTATCTTTCATTATTTCGAGTACTTGTTCTTGTGTCCACCCACCCCCAAAACCATCACAGCTGTCGGCAAAACCATCTTCGTGAAAAGCACCTGTCACCAATAAACTGACGAGCATTGATAAAATTAGGCTCATAGCGACACTAAATAGTAGACTCGCTAATATGAATGTGACGGCCGCTATCATTCCTACAATAAGGCCTATTAAAGGGAAGTATTTACGTGATCTATTTAGCACTTGCTGCGAATGCAATACATTCGAGGGTACGGGGATGCGCGTGTAGAACATCACTGCGGACCAAAAATAGTCTGATTCAGTAGCTTGTTGTCTTTCCATCAACTAGCCTTCGTCTTTGTTATTGCTGATTGAACGTTTACTTCGGGCTTCTTGAAATTGTTTACAAATTTCATCTATGCCATTGAGTATTCGAGCCGTGTGACGTTGAATATGATCAGGGTTAACGAAGTAGAGATTATCAGATTTAACCGCTGTTAATGAAGGCCAAGCATCCCACTCGTCTAACCATTCCGGTCGAGAATGAGACATGCCACTGGCAATGATTACCTCGGGGTCGCGCTCCAAAATTGATTCGATGTTTACAATTGGTGCGATAGCCGATTCGCTGGCATAAATGTTTACCCCACCGCAAAGTTTGATCGCGTCACTGATTATGTGTCCACCATTGATTGTTTGTAACGGGCTGTTCCACACTTGATAAAATGTCTTGACGATCGGTTTATTTGCAAATTGTGAGCGAAGTTTGTTTACCTGATCTAAGAATCTAACCGCTGCTACCTCGGCGATACCGTTGGTGCCTGATAATACGCCAATATCGCGAATGCTCTTGGCAACGTCGTCGATTTCCTTCGGTTGATCTATGTACACCGGAAAACCTAATTCTTGAATCCTGGCGACGCTGGCGTCTGAATTACCAGATTCCCATGCAATTACCAGATCAGGTTTTAGTTCCAATATTTTCTCTAAATTTGTTTTTGCATAGCCTCCAACAATCGGTAAATCGGTTGCTTGAGGCGGATAGTCACTATAGGTGACCACACCTATTAGCTGCTCTCCAGCGCCTGCAGTAAATACATTTTCCACAATGTGGGGTGCGAGTGCGACTATGCGTTGGGCGGGTTGGTCAAGGCGAATTATTGAGCCTTTGAAATCGGTGACCTGGACCGAACGGGTGTCTAAAGATTCAACCAGCTTCGGTCGCGTCTCTTGAGTTGCGATGTCAGCTGATTGTTCAGAACATGCCATAAGCAGGCTGACAATAGAAATTAGAAAAAATGTTTTCATGTTAATCCTCGCTT
>CAYQVT010000275.1:0-4532 GCA_964420885.1 uncultured Gammaproteobacteria bacterium | reverse complement strand
GGGTTTTTGAATGCCAGTATCGAATTTAGCGACAACGACGCCTTGTCCCGAGGTGTTATTCGTCCAGATGCGCAAGCCTTAATAGATGCCGGTGTGCAAGGAGTTGGAGCGGATACTCCATTTGGTGACGAACCGTTTACCCAAACCTGGGGGCGCCCAGAGACAGAAGCACTTAGGCTTGCATGGAATTCTGGAATTGAACTTGCTAATGGCGCAGAGTTGTACTCATTCGGTAATTACGCCGACACTGAAGGGCGCTATCGCTTCTTTTATCGAAATTTATCAAACTCAGCGGTGACCAGTACTTGCGCACAAAATTCTAGTTTGCAGCTGTGTAACGTCGGTTTCACACCATTTCTTGATGGCGACCAAACCGATATGAGTTTAGTGACTGGTTTGCGAGGTGAATTTGCAGGCGGAACGACTTACGACTTTAGCGTCGCTTACGGTAAGAACGAATTAGACTACTTCTTAAATAACACCATCAATCCAAGTTTGCCATTGCGCTCAGACGGGACGCCGGTACAGGATTTTGACGTAGGCGGGTATGAGCAAGAAGAAATTAATTTGAATGCGGATTTCTCAACGCAACTTAGTGATTCCTTATCTTTGTCTTACGGCGCAGAGTGGCGTGAAGAGACTTGGACTTCCTTGATTGGTGATGCTAACGCTGGAGTTGGCTCCGGCCCCAGTGGTTTTACGCCACCAACTCCTCAAGATGCCGGTGAGTTTGATCGAGATAATTACGCACTCTATGTCGATTTAGAACACGATATTAGTGACCGATGGTTGATGCAATACGCAGTTCGGTTTGAGGACTTCTCCGATTTTGGTACCACAACCAATGGCAAAGTGGCAACCCGCTATAACGTCAACGAAAACTTTACCTTACGTGGAGCGATTTCAACTGGATTCCATGCACCTACACCTGGACAAGCTAACATTTCTTCGATTATTACAACTTTTGATGGGAGAACAGGTAACCTCGTCTTAGAGGGTCTAGTGCCAGCCACGAGTCAAGATGCTATTTCTGCCGGTGGGCGCGAACTGGTTGAAGAAGAGTCAACCAATTTTAGCGTTGGCTTTACAACAAGCTTGGGTAGCGCGTGGGATCTTACGGTGGACTACTATAACGTCGAAGTGGATGATCGAATTTATCGCACCGGTGACATTCCGATTCCCGGAACCATTGATAACACATTGTCATTTTATACCAATGCTCTTGATCTCGAACATCAAGGTTTTGACTTGGTGTTAAACGGCTCTATTGATTGGGGCGAAACCAGTACTGTAGTAACCTTTGCTTACGCTCATAACGAAATAGAGATTACCGGTCAATCGCAGGTTCAAGGCATCAACCCGGTCAGTGATGCGACCATCGAGGATATCGAAAATAATTATCCTGAAGATCGTTTTACTCTGACCACAAATACGTTTTTGAATGAATCACTAAGTTTATTGATTCGAGCTAAATTCTTTGGCGATCACTTTGATGAGCGAGGCACGATTAACGGCCCGCTTGGTAATCGAAGTGCTGAGATCGATTCGACAATCTATCTTGACGCCGAGATTGGTTGGCAGGTTAATGATGAATTGAAACTAGTCTTTGGTGCGTCGAATATCTTTGACGAATTCGTTGATGAAATTGACAATGATGGCGTGTTTGCTAATCGTCAAAGCGTCGGTTTGCAATTCCCAAGACGTACAGTGGCTAACTACGAAGGCGGTTCTTGGTACCTCAAAGGCGTATACAACTTTTAACGTTTTCTATTTTCCTCAAACTTAGTGTTATTTGGCCCGTGAACAACTGTTTGTCACGGGCCTTTTTTTATTCCCAGATCAAACTTAATATGAAGAATAATCTTCTTTTTAATCAATCGTTTGAGGGCTTAGCGCCGTCATCCACATTATACGTTAATGAAACGGTTAACCGTCTTTGGCAAGAAGGGCAACAAGTCTTCCACATGGGCTTTGGTGAGTCACGATTCAATGTACATCCAAGATTACATGCTTCCCTGTCCGAACATTCAAATAAGAAAAGCTACCTACCAGCGCGAGGCTTACCTCAACTGATTGATCAAGTTGCTCAGTATTATTCAAAAAAACTCAATGTGTCGTTCAACGGGTCTCAAGTGTTGATCGGGCCTGGTAGTAAATCGCTGATTTTCGGCCTGCAAATGGTATTGGATGCAGATTTATTCTTACCTTCGCCCTCGTGGGTAAGCTATGGGCCTCAAGCTCAACTATTGGGCAACAGGGCTTGTTACATACCATCGAGCCCCGATGATAACTACGCTCTTGATATCGATGCGCTGGATAAATTGGTAAGGGAATCGAGTAATCCATGTAAATTATTAATCATCAATAGTCCAAATAATCCTACCGGCGAAGTGATGAGTGAAAGTTTTCTAAAACGGTTAGCTGCTTATTGTCGTGATAACAATCTATGGGTTTTGAGCGATGAAATTTACTTTGAGCTTTGTCACGGAGAAATAGACCATGTTTCGATTTCGCGTTTCTACCCTGAAGGCACTTTCGTAATGGGAGGCCTAAGCAAACATCTCTCAATTGGCGGTTGGCGTGTTGGTGTCGCTTTGATGCCCGATTCTGATCAGGGGAGAGAGATTATGAAGAAAATGGTGTTGTTTGCTAGCGAAACTTGGTCCTGTGTGTCTGCACCAATTCAATATGCCGCGATTGAAGCGTATTCGCTAGCCTCCGATGTGGAGCAGTATGTTGTCGATTGTCGAGCGATACACAGATTGCGAACTCGTTTTATTCATTCAGCTTTGGTCGACATGGGCATTAAATGTAGCAGCGCTCAAGGCGGTTTTTATATTGCTGCGAACTTTGACGGCTATAGTTCTGGCTTATCCAAATTAGGTTTACAGACCTCAGCCGATCTTGCAAAACATCTATTGGATACGTTTCAAATCGCGACCCTACCGGGTAGTGACTTTGGATTACCTGAGAAAACGCAGACTCTGCGGTTATCTACCTCATATTTAGATATGGAGGCGGAATTTGCACCGGACGTTATTTTCGACTTGTATCAATCGGGGGTAAGCGTTAAAACTCTAATGTCGATTGACAATCATCCAACTACGCACGCGGCGTTGGCAGCGTTTGCTCAATTTATGTTAACTATAAAAGATAATTAGAACTAACCATCTTATTTCTAAGGAGGAAAGATGAGTAAACAAACTGAGACGTTTCTATCATCGGTCGAAAAAATGTTTGATCAAGCGGCTGACTTGGTCGGTGTATCAAACGATATGCGGCATAAAATAAAAGTTGCAAATTCCACTTACACCGTCCGCTTTGGCGTGCGTCTTCGCAACAAGCTCTATACCTTTACCGGTTACCGTTCAGTTCACTCAGAGCATCGTGAACCGGTTAAGGGTGGAATTCGTTATTCACTGCACGCTGATCAAAATGAAGTGGAGGCTTTAGCGGCATTGATGACCTATAAGTGTGCGTTGGTAGAAGCGCCATTTGGCGGGTCAAAAGGTGCGTTGGTGATTGACCCAAGCGAGTGGGAAGAACATGAGCTGGAACGCATCACTCGTCGATTCACGCAAGAATTGGCGAAGCGTTCTCTGATTAGCCCAGCGCAGAATGTGCCTGCACCGGATATGGGAACCGGTGAGCGAGAAATGGCCTGGATGGCGGACGAATACAAGCGTCTCTTCCCTTCAGACCTGAATAGCTGGGGTTGCGTTACCGGCAAGCCTGTTAGTAAGGGCGGTATTCGTGGGCGGGTAGAAGCGACTGGGCGAGGGATACAATACGCTCTCAAAGAAGCCTTTAGACACCCTAAGGACATCGCGTTTGCCGGTCTTGAAGGTAAATTAGAGGCTAAGCGTATCGTAGTGCAAGGACTGGGGAATGTGGGTTATCACGCTGCTCAATTTTTATCACAAGAAGATGGCTCGATTATTGTCGGTGTGTTAGAACGAGATGGCGCCGTCGTTGATCTCAATGGCATCGATGTTGATGGCCTGCATAAGCATATCCACGAAAATGGAGGCGTCAAAGGTTATAAGGGGTATACACCTGACACCGACGCGGTTTTGACGATGGATTGCGACATTTTCATCCCAGCGGCGATGGAAGGAGTTATCAATAAACATAACGCAGACCAGATTAAAGCCAAGGTTATTATCGAAGCGGCCAATGGACCTATCACTTTTTCAGCGAATGAAATTCTACGTGATAAGGGGTGTTTGATTATTCCAGATTTATACGCCAACGCGGGCGGTGTAACTGTGTCTTATTTTGAGTGGGTCAAAAACTTAAGCCACATTCGGTTCGGACGTATGCAACGCCGTGAACACGAACGGCAAACATTGAATATGGTCGATGCAATCGAAGAGATGGTCGGCAAAAAATTCCCTCAGGACAGCCTCGAAAAAATCATTGAAGGCCCCACTGAGCTAGACTTGGTTCGCTCGGGCTTAGATGATGTGATGCGTGAAGGCTATCAAGTGATTAGTCAAAAATGGCATAGTGATAATCGCATTCCAGATTTG
>CAYQVT010000274.1:0-4536 GCA_964420885.1 uncultured Gammaproteobacteria bacterium | reverse complement strand
CGATCCATTCTATTTAACGTGGAAGGCTCGCGAGTATGGTTTACACACGCGTTTCATTGAGCTCGCGGGTGAGGTGAATACCTCGATGCCGGAATATGTGATCTCGAAAATCACCTCGGGCTTAAACAAGCACAATAAGTCGGTAAGGGGGGCTAAAATTCTTGTAATGGGCGTTGCGTACAAGAAGAACGTGGATGACATGCGTGAATCTCCAAGTATTGAGCTCATCGAGTCTTTGGTCGCTTTAGGTGCAGACGTGTTTTATCATGACCCATATGTATCTTCGTTGCCGAAAATGCGCGAGCATAACCTAGATATGAGTAGCGTTGAATTCAATGCTGATGAAGCAAAGACCTACGATTGCATTCTGCTTGCTACGGACCATGATGGCGTAGATTATGATGCACTATCTGATGCTAGCCTCGTCATTGATTCTCGCGGAATTCTAGACTCTAAGAAAGCAAACGTCATTCGAGCTTAAACTGCAATGAAGCATGTCGCAATGTTTGTGACTAACCCCTGCACGCACGACGCTAGGGTTATGAAGCAAGCACAATCTTTAGTACAAAATGGGCATAAAGTTAGAATTTTTGCTTTAGAGACTCAGTTTAAAAATACCGGACTGTTTACTGTCGATGGCTATCAAATTGAGAGAGTGTTTGCCCCAGGCATATTGTGGAGAGCAACCTCTTGGGTCAAACGGTTTAAAGATAGTAATTCAGCTGCAATTAACTATAAGGGTGACGTGCAAGAGACCAATTCTGACGATAAGCAATACGAAGCAGTTAATACTAGTGACAATGTCATCAATCGTGAAATTACGGATGAAAACAAACCACATTTTCTTACACGCTTAAAGTCTACGTCTGTCGGCAAGCATGCATTTTCTTTTTTATCACCAGCCAGGAAGCTCTATATCTATTATTTTTTTTGTAAAGATACTGCAAAAAAAGCGCTAGATTGGGGGGCTGATATCGCTCATTGCCATGATTTAAGCACTATGCCTGCGGGCAAGCGTTTAAAGTTACAAAATCATAGTATTAAGGTAGTCTATGATTCGCATGAACTATGGATACACAGAAACAGGGTAGGTCGGAAAGCCATTATCGAGCAATGGCTAGATACTAGAGCAGAGCGCTCATTAATACGTTGCGCTGATAGGGTTATTACGGTTTGCGATAGCATCGGAGAGTGGCTATCCAACCGTTATCCAGCGGCTCCTAAACCGATAATCATTAGAAATATGCCCGACGCACAGTTTTTACCTGATTCAAAGGAAGGAACCCTGAAGACGCGTTTAAATATCGATGCTCAGGAGCTTTTGATGCTTTACGTTGGCAAGCTAACGCCGGGGCGGGGTATCGAAAAAGGTTTTGCAGCTTTAGAGGTAAATAATGCACTTAGTTTCGCATTGTTAGGTTATGGTGATTATGAATATGTCGAATATCTTAAAGAGCGAGTGGCAAAAATTGGTATCGAAAGTAGGGTGTTTTTTTGTAATGCAGTCCCGCATAAACAAGTTTCTAGTTATATAAAGGGCGCGGATATCTCTCTTGTCTACATTGAGCCAGTTTGCTTATCATACGAATATGCGCTGCCTAATAAGCTCTTCGAGTCTATACAAGCAGAGGTTCCGATTCTTGGGATTGATCTAGTAGAGATAAGCAGAATCGTAAGACAAAACGATATAGGTGTAACGTTTGCCAACAACGATGATATGTTAGATAAGCTCCGAAATATAAATTCTGAAACTATCGCTAGATGGAAAGAAAGGCTTAAGTTAATCAAGGCGGAATTTAGTTGGCACTCTGAGAAATCTCATTTAATAGAGCTCTATGATGAGCTTTAGTCCTTTATTTTGATTTTGTAAGTTGGTTAAAAATAGTGGAAATTTTAAATAGAGCGAACCGGTACTATTCAATATGGGAATGGATTGTTTCATTATCATGCCGTGTGCACCCGTGGATGTTTATATCGGCTGTATTCTTCGGGGTTTGTGCTCGTTTAGGCGTGTTAGTTGGTTTTATAGCGACAATAAAAGCCGCTATTTGGATAATTAACCCTGAGTCATTTCCAAGTAGTGTCATAGAACTATTTGGGCTATCTCAAGGTCAACTGTATGTCGTTTTAGTCGCGGTGCCTTGTGTTTGCTTTCTATTGAAAGCGTTCGCTCAAATATTACACAGTCGCATCTCATTAAAATTACGGTCTAGTATTGCCCAACAACTTGCAGTTTATTCGGCAAACCAAGCTTTAGTTGAACTACCAAAGGCTTGTTACATGAATTTAAAAGATACATCTAATTTGGCAACGAAATTGCGCACCGACTACACACAGCTATTTACCGCACAGCAGTTATTGATTAATGTCATTGTGTTAGCTTTTGTGTTGCTACTGTCAGTAGCTATAGGTTTGCTGCTTGATCGAGTAATCGTCACTGTCTTAGTGTCTATATTGCTTGTATTGGGCATTGTTTTTATTAATTACAAACATAAAAAATCACTAGAACTCACTAAGTCACTACTAAGCTCTAAAGATGATGAAACGATGACAGTTCGGCGGTTTGCGCATCAGATTGCGGATAATGAATCTATTGATGGCGCTGATGAAATACTTCATGAGTTTGCAGGTATGGTAAAGCGTTCACAGCTTTATGGGCAAAGGTTTGACTCGAGTTCTGTACTGGTGATGGATGTCGCTCAAGCATTCATTGTTGCTGGTTTTTTGATTATTTTAGGCGCGCAAGGTAGCGACGAATCTCGTTTAACTGAACTTGCTCTTTTGGCGGTTCTTTTTCGATTTCTAATCTCGTATACACAAGCAATTATTCAAGCAATAATCAAGCTTAGCCCTTATTATTCGTTGCTACAAAAAATTAAACTTGAATTGGAGTCTAGAGTTAGAAAATGACTAAAGTGATTATTGTCGGCAACCCAGGGTCGTCGCATACGCTTAATATAGCCACATGTTTCGCCAAACGAGGAGTTGAATGCGAAGTTCATTCAACAGCAAAGCCGCTTGATTTTAAAACTCATCGTATGTATGCAGATGCATCAATCGATCTAGTGTTTCACGTAACCGCGGTTCAGTTAAGAGTTGCCATAGAGCGGTTGTCGAGTGATACTCATCGAGTGATTGCTGTTGGCGGGCATAGCTATGGCCAGCAAGTGGCTGCGATAAACGGTGTTTTTGAAAAGACATTGGTACTGCTAGGAACTGAGGTTACTCATAATCAAGGAATGAACCCTAAGATCATAGCAAGCTATTCGAAATACAGCGTTATTGTTGTACCGAGCGACTATCTGCGGGCAAAGGTTTTTCCGTTTATTAATCATAAGAAAACTCGGCTTTATACACGAGCCCTTGGTGTTCATCAAAGGTGGGTTACGAACCTCACAGGCAGTTTATCAAAGCCCCGCGACTTGCCATTCAAACAGTACTTTGTAACCGCTAAATCATTTAAGTGGATTTATGGCTTTGAAGACATTCTCCATGCGGCATCTGAGATTTCTGCAACCTTAAGGTCATTGTCTACCGGCCTCGTATTTGTAGGTGGTGGTGAAGAACGGCAAAAGTTAGAGGCATTAGCAAAAAAGCTGCTCATTGAAGATCTGGTCTTATTTTTTGAAAATATGAGCACCAACAATCTTGTCGAGCTTGTTGATAACTCAATTACAGCAATTTACCCCTCCGAATACGAGAGTTTTGGCTTATCTTTGGTTGAGGCGATTGCACGTAAGAAAAAACCTATCGTTTACGATATTCCAGGTTTTCGAGAGGCCACCAAAAACTTTTCGATGGCAATCCCCATTAAACACAATGATGTTCATGGCCTTAGCTTAGCAGTAAAAGATGCGGCAAATAATCCAAGTGAGTACTCTCAAGACCTAAGTAAAGATCAAGTTTTATCTTTAACTTGGGACGTCTTAGGCGATGCTTATATAGATGCATGTCTTGATCAGGTTGAAAAAGAGCACGCGGGGCTTAATTCAGAACAAAAACCTATTATTTTTCTAAACAAGTACGATATGTTTTCCTTACAGTCGCGAAAAAATAATCTAGTAGGCGCAAGACTTCAGCGAACTTATGAGTTGTATCGAGAATTTGATCGACAGCGTGATTTAGTTCATATATCTAGCGCTAAACAGAGCCAAGCTTTAAGTATTCTAAAGTATTCTGATTTTTCAAAGCTCAGTGCGATATACATCGAACATGGCTCTATATATTCAGAACAGGACCACAGACTAGATCAGTATGTTTTTCAGCAAGCGGCTAATAATGACGTTAGAGTAGTTTACTTCATCAGCGACTATCATGCGTTTGATATGACCTATCTTAAATCATTAAATTATTTGTTACATCGGTTTATGAAGTACCGAAAATCACGTAAACAACAGCGGGCTCTATTACAAAATTCTAAGAACGTGATGGTTGCATTGCCTACACGCGAAATTAATTCAGTATTTAAAATTAATTCCGAGAGGGTAATAGAACTACCTCCAGCTTGTAGAGCCCCCAAGGAGTTTGCGCCTAGAA
>CAYQVT010000273.1:0-4572 GCA_964420885.1 uncultured Gammaproteobacteria bacterium | reverse complement strand
TTGACAAGTAAGCGGAACGCAGGCTCCGTCGACAACCTGCGTATTAGTCCAGTTCAGCACTTGGAAAATGATGTTTCGCTCCTTAGAGTACCTTCCTTTAAGGCCAGAAGAACCGTCGTTTTACTCAGAACCTTTTGCAATTCGTGGTCGGGATTTTTCGGTGGGTAGTGGTATGAATTCTTCTTCATCACCCGGCACGGTATCAAACTTTCCTTGAGACCATTCTTCTTTCGCCGCTTCGATGCGTTCGATCCGCGAGGAGACAAAATTCCACCATATGTAACGTGGCCCATCCATAGGTTCTCCACCAAACAACATGAATTGCGCGTGTTCAGACGCCTTTATGATAATTTGCTGATTGCGCTTGAGAACCACAAGTTGACCAGCTGAGAACCGACTACCGTCAATGGTCACTTCGCCTGAAAGCAGATAGATTGCTCGTTCGACATAATCGGTTGGCACAGGTAGCTGCGACCCCGGAGAAAGTGTCACGTCGGCATAGAGTGTTGGTGAAGCTGTTGTTAAAGGCGAGCTAACACCGAGTGCATTACCGGCTATCAATCTTGCGTGTATACCTTCAACGTCTATAACAGGCAGTTCAGTCCGCCCTAGGTGCGTGAATGCAGGCGCGTCTTCTTCCTGATCGACAGGCAACGCCATCCATGTTTGAAGGCCAAAAAGTGTTTGCCCGTTTTGCTTATGGTACTCACTGGTTCTCTCTGAGTGTACTATTCCCTTGCCGGCGCTCATTAGATTAACCTCACCGGGACGAATAGCTAGGTCAGAGCCTAAACTATCCTTGTGCACAATCTCCCCCTTCAATAAATAGGTCAGTGTGGCAAGGTTGATGTGCGGATGAGGTCGAACATCAATCCCCTGATTAGTTAGAAATTCAGCGGGTCCCATTTGGTCGAAAAATATAAATGGGCCTACCATTTGTCGTTCGATAGTTGGTAGTGCGCGGCGTACTGTCATTTCTCCAAGGTCCACGGCTCTCGGAACAATAACGAGATCAATAGCATCACAGCTGTTGCGGTCACCTAAGGTCGGATCAGGGCAGGGGCTGAAACTCATTTAACTTCTCCAATTGTAAATGCGGTTAGCTAATTATCTACAGGTTCGTTACACAAGAATGTCGCTTAAAGGTTTGCGTTCACGAGTGCGTTTGTCTCGCATAGAAATATTTTCATCAAGCTGATCGTTTGGCCCTGGATAGCCAATCGCCAAAGCAGTTACTGGTAGAAGCGATTCGGCGACGGGAAAGTTCGAGCGAATAACGTCAGGTAGAATTCCGGACATTTGATGCACAGCTAGCCCACGTGCAGTCGCCTCAATCGTTAAAAACGCGGAGGCCGCACCCAAATCATGGATTGCAGTAGCGTTAGGCTTTCCCGTTTTTTCGAATTCGGGTGTTACAAGCCCTAGAGCTAATACAGGTACGTGTTGTGCCCATGAACGATTTCCTTCAACCAATGAAGCGAGGATGTTTTCCCATAATGTGGAATGGGTATTACGGTCAGCGACTATATATCGCCACGGTTGTTCGTTATATGCAGACATCGTCCAACGCGCTGCTTCAAACAAACTGTTTAAGTCTTCCGGGTCGACAGGCTTGCTACTGTCGAACGAGTAAGGGCTGAACCTTTCTGAAAATAGCGCCTGGATATCATGTTCAGTGGCATTTTTCATTATTAATTTTCCGTTTTTTGTTTAAGAGTAATTTGATGCAAACTACCGAGTTAATATTTCTAGGCTAGGGCATTTCAAACAACAATACTTCTGCATCAACGCCTTCACTTAATATTAGCGATCCCCCACCTTCAATTGCCACACCGTCACCTGTAACCAAAGGCATGTTATTCAAGTACACCGTTCCCCGCGCAACCTGTAGCCAAGCTTTTGGAACTGAGCCTAAATTATGTTTGACGACATCATCGCTATTCAGTTTTGCAACGTAGACATTGGCCTTAGCACGGGTCTGAATTGAGCCTTCACGACCATCTGATGACAGGAACAATTTCAATTTGCCCCGCTTCTCTGATTCATCAATAGAAAGTGTTTCGTACCGCGGCTCGCCACCGGATGTCTCCGGTATCAACCACACCTGCAGAAATCGCATAGGCGCAGTTTTAGATGGATTAAATTCGCTATGCGTCACGCCGCTACCAGCACTCATGTATTGCACACCTCCCTCAGCCACCGTGCTCCCGTTACCTATGGAGTCTTTGTGTTGAAGCGCGCCCTCAAGTACATACGAGAAAATTTCCGCATCGCGATGTGGATGTGGTGGAAAACCCCCGCCACCTGAAACCGCGTCGTCATTGATTACGCGTAAAACCCCAAATTGCATGTGGTCGGGGTCGTGGTAACTCCCGAAGCTGAATGTATGGGCACTCTTAAGCCAACCGAAATCTGCTTTTCCGCGATCTGCAGCCGCACGTACCGTTAGGGTCTGTTGGGGTTTCATTTAACTACCTCCGAAACGTCGAGCGTTTGTTTGCTTTCCATGTAATATACGCACAAAAAATATCAGAACAAAGTACGATATAATCATTTCTTTGTTCATCTAAAGAGAACAATATGGATCGCTTTGATGATCTGGTTACATTTACACGGGTAGCAGAGCTTAGAAGTGTTCGCAACGCTGCCGAAGTGCTAGGTCGAGCCCCATCAGCGGTCAGTCGGCGAATAAAAGATCTAGAAGAGCGGCTGCAAGTCCAGTTGCTTACCCGAACCACAAGGAATATTGTGTTAACGGGTGCGGGGGAACAATTTTACAACGACGCTCTTAGAATTCTGGATGATCTTAAAGAGGCGGAAACACGCGTCTCAGCAGATGCGCAGACCGTCAATGGGGAGCTCCGCGTGACAATGCCACTGAGTTTCGGCCTGGCTCATTTGGCTCCTGCGGTAAGCGACTTCATGTTGCAACACCCAAATGTTAAATTCGATACGGACTATACCGACAACGCCATCAATCTCATCGAAAATCGGATTGATCTCGCTATTCGAATTGGTACTCTGAAAGACTCAAGTCTCAAATCAAGGCGGCTGGCTCCAATCCATCAGGTCGTCGCTGCATCCCCGTCATTTTGGCAGGAGCATGGTTTACCACGTACCCCTCAGAAACTCGAAGGTCTTCCGGGCTTATGCTATTCAAACCTTTCATCGCCAAACGTTTGGTCATGGTCGAATGCCAGAGGTAGAAGCGGAAGAGTGACTGTAGAAACACGTTATCGTGCGAGCAATGGCGATGCCTTAGTGGATGCCGCCACGCGCGGCCTTGGGGTTGTCAGGTTACCTACTTTTCTCGTGAACCAAGCCATTGAAGACGGTGCGCTTCAACCTGTATTGCTAAATAATAATTGGGGGCGGTCTGAACTCTTTGCGTTATATCCTAATACCAAGCATCTACCTTATCGGTGTCGTATTTTTATTGATTTTCTGATTGATCGATTTAGTGGGCATCCGACATGGGATAAGTGCCTCCGCCAGCATTTAAGCACACTTGCAAAAACACCCGCATTGGACTGAAATTGCGGTTGCCGTAGTGTTTTTCGATAAGCAGGGAGACGCTAACGACGCCCTATTTAATCTTGTCGAACAGTTTCAAAACCCGACCAGACGTCATTTGCGCAACAAGGGAACACCTTAGCTAATCTCACGTTGCCGGATCTACCCATAATTTATTCCAACCGAAAAACACCCCCATCATCCGAATCAGTCAACAAATAAATATACCCATCAGGTGACTGACGTATATCTCGAATACGCCCCAATTTTCCACTGAGCAAACGCTCTTCATGGACAACGGTTCCATTCTCTATTTCAAGCCTGGCTATCAGCTGAAATTTCAACGCGCCTACTAATAAGTTGCCTTGCCATTCAGGGTATTTAGAGCTGTTTACGATAGCCAGTCCCGAAGGTGCAATGGATGGGTCCCAATAGGTGACGGGTTGCATCATGCCGTCTTTTTCTGTGCCTTCACCTATTTTGGTGCCGAAGCCATAGTTAACTCCGTATGTGATGATCGGCCAACCGTAGTTCTTGCCGGCTTGTACCGTGTTTAATTCATCGCCACCTTGAGGTCCGTGTTCGTGGGCCCACAGCGTATTTGTCGATATGTCGAATGCCATACCTTGAACGTTGCGATGTCCATAGCTGTAAATTTCAGGGAGTACGGCTTTATTGTTTATGAAGGGGTTGTCCTTAGGTACGGTGCCATCGTCGTTTAGTCGGATGATAGAACCTGTGTGGGTATTCGTTTGCTGCGCTAAATCCTTTGAGCCTCGGTCGCCCAAGGAGATAAACAGAAAGCCATCCGCATCAAAGGCAAGCCGAGAACCGAAGTGTCGGCCACCAATGGATTTTGGGTTAGCTTTAAAAATGACTTTGCTATCCACTAAACGATTGCCGTTTAATGTTGCACGTAGCACTTCAGTACTTCGGCCCGTGATTCCTCCGGCGGAATAAGAAAGGTAGACCCATTGATTGGTTTTGAAATCCGGGTGCAGCACGACATCGAGCAGTCCGCCCTGACCACCGATGCTAATTTTGGGTAAGCCGCTTATT
>CAYQVT010000272.1:0-4608 GCA_964420885.1 uncultured Gammaproteobacteria bacterium | reverse complement strand
AGCGATGTGATCAAAGGTGGCCTTTTCATTCTTGCTAGCGCTCTTTCGTTCTCAATTTACCTAATATTTAGTAAATCCTTGATTACCGAGCTTGGGAGCCGGGTTTTTACCTGCATTGCTTTGCTATCAGCGAGTGTCGGCATTTTCACTCATTATGCATTTACGCGCAGCGTTACTGCGCCCGAAGTTAATATAACGGGGCTATTTTGGATACTGGTTATTGCCATCTTTTGTACCGTGATACCGACATTTTTCACCACATCGGCGGTAGCACGAATAGGTGCCAATAAAACAGGTATTGTCGCAATGATCGGCCCAGGGTTCACCAGTATCTTCGCAATACTAATATTGAGTGAATTGTTTACTCTATATCACGCAATCGGCATTTCGATGACGATAATTGGCGTATGGTATCTGCATCGCGAAAAGTTAAACCATTAAATACTTGGTTTTCCGCTACCACCCAATGCCTTACGGAATAGTCCGTGCCTTAGTTTAATCCTGATAACTCAAAGACCGTATCATTAAATATAATAGAATCCACAATTGGTTTGCTTGCGGTAATTACCGAGTTTGCCATTACAACAGAGTTGTCCAAGTAAGCACGATCTTCGACGTATACATTGTGATTTAGAATCACTGAGTTCAGTGTCGCCTTACGGCCAACTTGGCAATGCTTATCAATCATTACATCGAGCCAATTTCCAGATACCCCTTTCGCCACATGAGACGACCAATGTTGTCTGCGACCATATTGATTATTAATTACTACACTTGGTTCAAGGCCGTCAAAATCACCGGTCATCAAATCAAAATTCGCTCTATGAAAATCACGTGCGGTTTCCAAGGAATTAACCAAGATCGAATTTAGAACAATTGGCATCGCGTTTATGATGAAGTCTGCTTGAGTTGGCTTTAACAGAGTCATCCCAACTGGTCCAAGATGATCATGCGCCTCCAATAATGAATAGTCACTGCATATCGCTTGATTCCAAAATTTCTCGATACAATGACTTCGAACCTTATTGGCCTCGATCACCAATAAGCCGCTTGCTTCACTGAGGGATTTAAATTCTTTTAAAACTTGGGCCTTCGAGCGCGAATACGTCATGACATTAACTGTCATACCCCATCGACCATCATTGCCCACCATTTCTTGAATACTATTCGCGTTTTTTCCGGCCAGGACAATGCATTGATCTAAGCCAACGTCTTGCAATTCCAGTAGTATATGCTCTATCACTGTGCGCCCTGCAATCATCAAGGAAGCCGCTTCAACTTCACCAAAAATTTCAAGTAGCTCATCGCCAACCAGGGCATCCGCTAATATTATCGCCGCTGGGCGTCGCTCACTGCGTGTTCGATCTCGTGGCCCCTTAGCCTCCTTAAGCACTAAGTCACTCATCCTAATAAGCTCCTCTGGCAGTCAGTACCGCAGGCACCGTTTTCATCAATAAAACAATATCTAACCAGATTGACTGCGACTCGATATACTGCACATCTAACTCTACTTGCTCGTCGAACGGAATATCAGAACGACCACAAACCTGCCATATGCACGTAAGGCCAGGCACGACCATTAAGCGCCGACGATCAGATCGAGTATATTGCGCCACTTCTTGTACCAGAGGAGGCCTTGGGCCAACTAACGACATGTCACCTCGAATTACATTAAATAGCTGAGGTAGTTCATCAATCGACAGTTTCCGAATGTAACGTCCGACTCTCGTTACTCTTGGATCCTGCTTGATTTTAAACAGGACTCCGTTTTGCATTTCGTTTTTAGATTCCAGCCGATCTTTCAATTGCTCAGCGTCCACCAACATTGATCTAAACTTCCACATTTCAAAGCACGCACCGTTCAATCCCACACGCTGTTGCCGGAAAAAAACAGGACCTCGAGAATCGGCCTTTATCAATAACGCAATTAGCATTAGCAAAGGTAACAAAAGAAGCGCCGCCAAGGTTGCAAAAACGAGGTCCAGTAGGCGTTTGACTATTGGCTGAAGTGCAAATTTAAATTGCCAGTATCTTGATTTAATTTTTGTCGATTTAGAATACTCCATTTTGTAATACTTCATTGGCACACCTCAATTTGGTTAGCGAATTTATCGGTCTTGCATATTGATCGAACAATCCTGAGCAGAAACACCGGGGTGCCTATTAAGTATCGCTTGGCTTTTTCCCTCGGTTGCACTATTAATCTCCAAATCCATTCTAGCGACAATTCTCGCAACCAAATTGGCGCTCGAGGTACGTGCCCAGAATAAAAATCGAATAAGCCTCCTACTCCGAGTACCGCTTTGACCTCGAGCCGGTGTGCGTTATTCGCTATCCAACATTCTTGCAAAGGTGCGCCCATGGCAACAAATAGGATGTCGGCGGCACTGTTATTGATCTTCCGGCAAATTGCCTCTGGATGATCATGATTACTAAAACCGTTTACTTGCCCGACCAATTCAATACCTGGAAATTCAAGAGCCAACTTCGTCGCAGTATCATCAACAACTGTTTGGCTACCACCATAGAGGAATACCTTCTTCTTTTCGGTTGACAATCTATTGCATAGTAATGGAAACATATCAGTGCCGTTAACATTGTCGACCAGACGTGCTTTATGCCAACGTGCGGCTAATCTCATGCCTATCCCATCTGCAAATAGTTCGTCGCACTTATCAAGTGCTCTCTTATATCGAGCGTCGACAACATACTTGTTAACACAGTCGGCATTAATGAATGCGAATTTTTTTGGGCACTCGAAAGAAGAGTCCGAATTAACGACATCCATGACACTATCAATCGCCCCATTCATAGTTACGTTTCTAACTGTCACGCCAAAGATTGAAACGATATCCGGGACACGCAAATTGGTAGTTTTATTACCTAAGAGCCACTGAAAAATTGCCGCAATGATTACTTGGAAACGCCGTAGAGCGGTGGCGTGGTTAGCAAAGTTAGCTGAAATAGTTAGTTCATTGGAGTGAGCAATACCAGAATGTTTTCGAATTTGATACGGACTAATCAAGCCAGGGGCCACCTTAAATCGATCTCTTTGTTGTTTGTTTAGTTGCTTAATATCCTGCATTTCTAGCAACTCTGGTCCAACAAGGTCTAGTTCTCCACTGAGGTAGTGAAGCCAAAGATCCAAATTCGCTAAAGGTTTATTGCTCGCTTTAAAGACACGAAGTTTGATGGGCTTCATTCTTTTGCCGACCACAGTTTTACTGAACACTGAGATCGTTTGTTGCCGATACAAAGCCCAGAATAGGCTCGAATACAAGCGCAATGCACTGGTTGGTATTGTAAAGATGGATATAAATAATCGCATAAACACCTCTTTAGGATTGATTTGATTTTCATTATTATCATTTATATCATTAAGTCAACATTTAATTTCATATTTTTCAATAAAAGTCGAAAATGAGTGTGGCATTCAACAAAAACTAAAGCTCAGCCCCATAAAATACTCTTCATAATGATAATAAGTGTAATAAAATGGAAAATACATCATCAAACTCTTTACTAATATGATAATTTTGATAACAATTAGACTATCATTATCATATTGGTAAAAGAATCATGGTTATCGCTAACATACGCAACATAGTATTAATAGTCCTTTTAGCTTTGTGTCTGTGTGCTTGCGCAGTAGTACCGAGAAATCTGGATAGCAACTCTTCGGATGTGGATACTGATACCTTCTTTGTAAGAAGCATCATCACAAATAATGAATACTCAGCTATTTTCAGAAACCTTGCGATCAAGGAACGAAAAACCAACCACCTGGACTTGGCTGAATTTGGCCGACCAAGATTTTCGAGTGGTGACTGGCTCAAATTAAAAATCTACAGCATGCCAAACTACGATGGCATTTATCAGCTAAACCCACGCGGACAACTTGAATTGCCATTTAGCCAACCGTTGCCCCTAAACGGTCTAACCCGCGATCAAGCAATCTCTCTATTACAAATCAAATTGCATGATTTAGATTGGTTCAAAGACACGCACACTTTAGTCGACATCAGCATTGTTCGATTCGCAACTGCCAATGTTTCGGTTTTCGGGGCGGTATTTAACCCAGGCAGAATTACCATCAACGGCCAACCCGCCACACGACAACAAGACCCGGTATTGCAGCAATCCGGCGCTCATACAAATGACCGAAGTATCGCGACAGCGCTACAGGCAGCTGGTGGTGTTCGACCTGATGCTAATTTGGCCGAAGTAATAATCAAACGTGATAACAGTTACTTCTCTATTGATCTATCCAAGCTTGTAAAGGGTTCAAGCTTTACCTCAATACCCAGTCTCATCAACGGCGACGAAATCTACGTCGCGACGCTCGAGGTAGAACACACTGATTTAATTAGACCATCCCAAATCACACCGCCTGGAATGCGGATTCTCATGTCTAACCTAACCGCTCCTGCACTCAACAACGCGTTGTCTGCGGTCGGCGCCGATGCTACTCGCTTACCCTATGGTGCGAGTCTATTAGACGCGGCGTTGTCTGCGAACTGCGTCGGAGGAACTCACCAAGCTAATGCTTCAAGAACCGCATTATTAGTTACGCGTCATTATGGCTCTAGCGAACAATTGGTGATTCGT
>CAYQVT010000271.1:0-4620 GCA_964420885.1 uncultured Gammaproteobacteria bacterium | reverse complement strand
ACTGAAGATGCGGTACCCATTATTCGCCAGTGGATTGAAATTTCGAAGGAAGTCAGCATGCCAATCATGTTTGAAACCCATCGAGATTGCATCACTAACGATATGTTCTTTACCTTGCAATTGCTAGAAGAAATACCCGAGATGCGCTTATGCGCGGATTTATCTCATTACGTGCTTAACCGTGAACTGGCATTGCCGCTGACACCTAAGTGGGCCGATTTATTTGATCGTTTGCTTGCTCGTTCGGATTCATTTCAGGGCCGAATTGCCAATCGTGAACAAATCCAAGTTCCCATCGCCTTTCAACAACATCAAGAGTGGGTCGAGTTGTTTAAGCACTGGTGGCTGCGCGGAATCAAGGACTGGCGCAGCCGCGCTGGTGAGAACGAAGACCTCATATTTTTGTGCGAATTAGGGCCTCCGCCCTACGCTATTACCGATGCTAACCGCGAAGAGTTATCAGACCGTTGGCAAGAAGCGCTTACTATCAAATCCTGGGTAGAAGAAATATGGGCCTGCAGTTCACCCTGTAAAATTTATCCGTAAATAAAATGTGCTGCGATTGATAAAATCGGCAGAACTACTATCGTTCTTAAAAGAAAAATACTGGCGAGCTGACCGAAAGAAATTGGGATACTCGAGCGTAGAATTAGCAAACCGTTCTCAGCCATGTACAACAATTGAGTCACAGACAAACCGGCCAGCACAAAGCGTGTTATCGGACTGTCGATATTAGTTGACACTATTGCAGGAATAAATTGATCAAAGAACCCTACTAATGTTCCGGCTGCAGCAGAACTGGCCTCAGGCAGTTGTAAGGCCTGCAACACATAGATCATAGGCGCGCTTATTAATTGAAGTATCGGTGTGTGGTAGTAAATGATTAAAACTAACACTTCAATGGTCATCGCCACCGGCATCACAGCGAAGGAAATGTCAAAAATACTGCGGCCACTAAGAGTTAGTTGCTGTCGCACACTCGGGGCGTTTTCCGCACGATAAAGTGCCGCTTTCAATGACTGATTAAACAAAGAACTGTTTGATTCCTTCGGCGGAGTTTCGCGTTCGTTTCGACGGTAAAAAAGATTAGGTAGCCGTGACAAGGGCGGCAAACGAGGCGTAATAAGTGCCGCGATCAGACCGCAAAGCGTAACAACAACATAAAACGGTACAAACTTGTCATCAATTTGCGCTGTTTGCGCAATAACAACGCTAAACGGTAACGATACGGCGGAAAAATTAGTCGCGACAACGGCCGCTTCTCGGGCACTATAGTGGCCACTTTCATATTGGCGGATAGTAAGAATTGTGCCAATACTTGAATCACCGACCCAAGACGTTAAGGCGTCTAAACTAGCACGGCCAGGCAGACCAAACACGGCCTGAAACACGCGACTGATTAAGGTGCCAATAAACTCGAAAAAACCAAAATCAGTTAGCAACGGCAATAGAATATTGGCGATAAAGATGATGCAAAAAATAATTCCGGCTATGTCAACGTAAGCAACTTGACCGGTATCCTCGCCAATAAGCCACTGTGGCCCTATCTGAAGATACGTCAACAGACAAAATATTCCGCCAAGTATTCGCGGAACTAACCATACCCATGTGGTGCTAAATACTTCCCGTAAAAATTGTGACGATATAATCCATCGAGGTTTTAGAGTACTGGCGATGAGCGAGATCACGGCAGATGTGACGAAAACAATCGTGATAATCAGTGATAAACCACTCCCTAACGCCGACATCAACGTATTCGAGAGAACGCCGATGACAATAGTCTGCTTACCAGCGTGTGTAACCGGCGTTAAAAATAAACCGATTCCGAGAAAAGAAGGAATAAGAAACTTAGCGTATAGTTTCCATCGAGCGGCTGGTTGAGCTGACTGTTGATTTTCATTTGCCATTAAAGATAATTTCCACTTTTTTGAGCAACGTAAGACTCAACCAATTTTCAGACACATCATAACCAGAGGTGTCGCTGTTTAAAACTATGTTTACGCTAATGAAAAGCGGTTGCTTCTCATTTGAACCAAATCGCTAGATTACAGACTTTCGCTGATTTAGTCGGCTTCGTGTGCGAGTCATCAGAATACCTAATTGTTTCGATAAACTATCAAGTAACCGAGTCTGATAATCCCTTGTCAGCTCCCTCGACCGGCACTAAGATAGAGCGCTCAGATCAAGTACGCGATCGTTAATATTAATAAGTGTATTTATAATACGAAAATAACTCTCTGTGACTGCTAGTGAGTAGTCCGAAAACGTAGGCAAAAAAACCTAAATGAACGTATCCACACGCGTCGTATCGATCACACTATTTGTGCTCTCAGTAATAATGATCTCTATCGAAGCTCCTAAAGACGGAGATTTATGGTGGCAAATGGAATATGGTCGCCAGCTTCTCGAGAATGGAACCCTGATCACCAATCATCTAGGCTATAGCTGGACGCAAAGTACCAACACCATAATATACTGCGCATGGATTGCACAGATTCTCCTCCACTTGATCTACGAATCATGGGGCATAATCGGCCTTAATATACTGCGCCTGGCAATACTCGTTTTGCCGGCCCTACTCGCTTGGTCGTTATTTCGCCAACGTAATATTAGAATGCCAATCGCGATATTGGGAGTAGCATTTGCGGCTGTTTACGCGGCAAAACACGCTGCTGGTCTGCTTAAGCCTGAGCTATTCGGGTTTCTATTCTTTTCTATATTATGCTTTTCATACTTCGCTGCAAAAAACGACAAGAATTCTCGCTTAGCTATTGTATCAATCCCAGTTACCTTGCTTCTGTGGATAAATTCACATGGTACTTTCGCTGTAGGGTGCTTTTTCCTATTGGTGGTTTTAATCGGGGAGTTACTAAATCGCAAATTTAAACCAAATATCGGCTTTAATGAACGTCAATGGAAACTTATCTATTTGATTGTGCCATTTTCGATATTAGCGATCCTTGCCAATCCTTACGGCGTACACTATCCCTTGCAACTGATTCCTTGGTACGCTGGCTCCGGCGATGAGTTAGCCTATTCCGAGGTATTAGCCTACAACAGTATTTTTAGTGATGTTTTTAAACACTTTGGAGTGATCTATTTTTTTGCAATTCTTGGTGCAATCTATCTTTTACTAAGTTGGGAAACCATCAAACAGGGGCGGTTTGATATATCGATTTTACTGGTCAATATAGTGTTCTTATATTTCTCGTCTGGATGGGCCAGAGCCTCTTACTTTAGCCCAATTATCTTGTTAATGAGCATCAGTTTTCTCGCAGTACATAGTCCACTTTGCGAGCGGATTATGTCCAACAATAAGTTAAATGGCGCACTGGCTATCTTAAGTACACTAGCGATGATAATGTTTGCTGGTTCGACATTCTACTCAGCAAGACTCTCGGACCCATCTGGGCCTCCGTTAAGCGTCGGCTATTTGAACCCACAAGATGCTGCTCGCTACGTTGAAAATAACCACTTAGGTGCAAAAATATGTAATGGATATAACGGCGGAGGTTATCTTCTATGGCTCTTCCGAAATACAAAACGAGTCATGATCGACCCGCGGTATTTTCCTTACAAAGAATGGTATGCCGACTGGGTAGGCCTGACTAGGTCTCCCGACAGCCAAAAGATCGCTCAACACGATTGCGATCTGTGGATAATCAATCACAACTATGGCCCCATCAATAACGTGCTCGTTCAAGACAATAATTGGAAATTGGCGTTCATAGGCCCAGCCGCGGCAGTTTACCTTCGTTCAAAAATAGCCGGGGATGACTTAGAACTGAGTACGTCTCCAAAGCTGAGTTCGGTGACAACTCTCCAAAGAACAGCCCTAATAATTAATACCTTATTGGGGACTGGAGATTTCAACACAGCCGAGCAAGTTGCAAGTGACACTCGTGATTATTGGATTAACACTGGTAACGAAATTCCTAGCTTAAGAATATTGGAGTTTGTTCAAGGAACAAAATATTACTTTGAAAAAGAAGACATACTAGCCTACTCATTTTTGCGCAATGCACACATCGGCGAAACAATGATTTGGAATCATAAACGGCTAGAATTTTCAGGGCAGTATGCTGTCGCCGCACTTTGGAGGCAAGGTCGATTCACTTCAGCGCATACTATCGTGTTAGATCTCGTCGACAGGAGTCCAGACAATTTAATCAATTTATTTAATAGCGGGCTTCTTACCCTGCTGGTTGACGAACAACAGTCATACGACTGGGAAGCGGCGTTGAATAAGTTTCTAGCTAATCCATCTACGGGGATTCCTAAGGAATATTATGAACATGCAAAAGCGATGCTTAAAGATTCAACTGCAATTAACGTCGCCCCTTTGATACCGCGAGATAAACGCTGAGAGATTGGTTTATTTTCTCCCCGAGTCATAGATTCGACCTTTTTTGCCCCACCGATCAAAATCTCGCTTAGTATTGGGCGATAGAGTGTAATAGAAGTTTGCAAAACGATCAGGTCAGAATCAACAAGAAATTAACCTCGTTATTTCAAATTATCTGAATTTGAAAGTCTCGTCCTTAGAAGTAAGCAAAATGTTGTTTATTGGTCGGGGTGATAGGATTCGAACCTACGACCACCGCTCCCCCAGAGCGGTGC
>CAYQVT010000270.1:0-4624 GCA_964420885.1 uncultured Gammaproteobacteria bacterium | reverse complement strand
ATCAATACCAGCGGCGGCGGTAATCATTTTGAATACCGATGCCGCAGGGTAGTCTGAGCGCATTACCAAATTTTCCCACTGCTCGTCTGATTTAATAAAGCTGGTCAAATTAAGAATCGCGCCAGTATCAACATCCAATGCGACGAAACAAGCATAATCTGGCTGATATTTTAAATAGACATCGGCCATATCCCGGTGCACATTATTATCAAAAGTGTACTCGACAAGGCCTACGGCATTCTGGCCACTGGCATCCTTAAATTCTAGTTTGTTTGGGAAACGGTTTTGTTTAGCGTGCTCGGTAATCGCGTCGGCGACAGCCTCGGTGGTAATTTCTTGCGCCGTCAGAGATTTCGGAATAAACAGCAACAACGATACCAATACAAGAAATGCAAGAAATGCAAGAGAGAATTCTGCTAAACCGTGGCGTTTAACATTATTACGAAACATCATTATATCGGCCTAGTTGGTCGGTAAGAATTGTCCAAGCTCTGACAAAGCTTGCTGGTAAACGCCGCGTTTAAAATCGACGATATTATCAATCGCATGATGTATGTCGACCCATCGCCAACGATCAAATTCAGGCGATTCTGGGCCGGCCTTCAAATCGACAACTGAATCGTCCTCGGTCAGCTCTAACAGAAACCAGACCTGTTTTTGACCTTTAAAGTTAACTCGCTTACGACCGGGGCCATGGGGGCGTCTACGCTGATTCCGTAACAATCGTTGCGGTAAGTCGTAATGCAGCCAGTGTTTTGTATGTGCAACTAAGCGTACCTGTTCGCGTATCAAGCCAGTTTCTTCGTGAAGTTCACGGTACATTGCATCGACTAACGTTTCGTTACGACTCACGCCACCCTGTGGAAACTGCCATCCATCTTTATTTATGCGTCGCGCCCAAAACACCTGCCCTTCACGGTTGCAAATGATAATGCCAACATTTGGTCGATAACCATCGTTAGCAAATATGGGTTCGAAATTCTGCATACTTAGTTTGCTTATCTTTATTTCGAGTTTATTTTATCTAAGAAAGCGTTAAGTGAACGCAATGGCTAAACTCTGTAACGTAAAGCCATTATAATCAAACCGCTATACTTTGTGCATTAACTAATTAACAATGGAGTCATCGGTGGCGTTAGCATTATTCGATCTAGATAACACACTTTTAAACGGCGACAGTGACCACGGTTGGGGAATCTACCTAGCCGACATTGGCGCCGTAGACCCGCAGTTTCAAAAAGAAAAACAAGATTATTTCTATCAACAATATCTGAATGGAGAACTCGATATTTATGAGTTTTGTGAGTTTCAATTTTCTTTTCTTCGTCAATATTCTATAGACCAACTCTATGCTTGGCGTGCAGATTACCTTCAAGCCATTATTGAACCAATGATCGTAAATGGAAAGACAGAACTACTCGACAAACACCGCAGCGAGGGTGACGATCTATTAATTATCACCGCAACCAACGACTTTATTACAGCGCCAATTGCTGAACGCCTGAAGGTACCAAACTTACTAGCCACCCAGGCTGAATTCATTAATGGAGCCTATACTGGAAAAATAAGCGGAACGCCATGTTACCAAATGGGTAAAGTCACTCGATTGAAGTCTTGGTTAAGCGAGCATGATAAGAAGTTCGAAAATAGCTATTTTTACAGTGATTCAATCAACGATTTACCCTTGCTTGAGTTAGTTGACACTCCTATCGTTGTGACTCCTGACGACAAACTCCGCGCTCACGCGCTTCAACTCAACTGGCAGATCATCGATTGATTCGCCAAAACTTGTGAAACCACAACCAAATGACTATCAAAATTGGCGATCTTATTCCAGATCTAAGCGTTGCCACAACGCGAAATGAGACACTTAAACTTCGAGATCTAAAAGGCAAAAACCTAGTACTGTATTTTTATCCTAAAGATAATACGCCTGGCTGCACCACCGAAGGCCAAAACTTTCGCGATGCGTATGCTAAATTTCAATCCATGAACACGGAAATATTAGGTGTCTCGCGAGAAAGCATTCGTACTCATCAAAATTTCATAAATAAGCATGAGTTTCCGTTCGACCTAATTTCCGACCCTGACGAAATTTTGTGCAATTCAATGGATGTGATGAAAGAGAAAAGTATGTATGGTAAAAAGTATATAGGTATCGAACGAAGCACCTTCGTATTCGACGTCAATGGTAAACTTGCGCACGAAGTTCGCAAGGTGAAGGTCAAAGGCCACATTGAGGCCGTTTTAGAGGTCGTCGAAGCACTTTAGCCAACGACACCTAATAAGTTGTGCACCGTTTATGCTTAAAAACTTTGTCTAGAACCCTTTAAGTTTTAACGCGAGATCGGTCGCACTTGACGCATTGGTAAGTGCTGTTTCATCGGTGATTACTTCATTTTTGACCAACTCTTCTAAGTGTTGGTCAAAGTGCAGCATACCCTCAACTTTGTCTCCACCTTTAATAAGATCCTTGATTTCTTTAATACGTTGGGGCTCTTGAATCAGTTCTCTTGCTAAAGGCGTCACGGTAAGCACCTCACAAGCAACGGTTCGACCACCCGCCTCCTTTTTTGGCAATAAACGCTGGGTGACAATTGCTCTAAGATTGTGGGCTAATTTTGAGCGAATGGTTGACTGCTCTTCGCCGGAAAAACTCGACACCATCCTAGTTATCGCATCAGCCGAATTTGGTGCGTGTAAAGTACTGAACACTAAATGGCCGGTTTCGGCCGCCGTCAATGCGATTTCGATACTTTCTGGGTCCCGCATCTCGCCCATTAATATCACGTCAGGGTCTTCACGCAGGGCAGCCTTCATTGCCAAGGCGAAATCTGGTACGTCGATACCTACTTGTCTTTGTGAAATAACGCATCGCTCCTCGGTGAAAATATATTCGACCGGGTCTTCGATGGTCAATATATGCTGGTAGCGCTCTCGATTAATCTCATTTAACAGAGACGCCATCGACGTTGATTTGCCTGAACCCGTGGCACCTGAAAAAATAACTAGCCCTTGTCTCATTTTCGAGATTGTCCTAACCTGCTGCGGCAATCCTAAGTCGTCAGGGCCAGGAATATGATTTTCAATTACTCGCATAACCACCGCAAGCTGCCCCATTTGTCGAAACATATTCACGCGCACACGATTAGCAGAATTATCACTTAAGGATAAATCCACTTGGTTTTCTTCCTTGAATCTATCCAAGTAATACTTGGACATGAGTGGAAATATCAAGCGTTCTATCATTTCGTCGCTCATTTGCGGCGAGCCCTTAACTTGCCGTATGCGACCATCGAGACGCATCATAATTTGATGCCCAGAACGAATATGAATATCCGATGCTTTAAATTGGCACGCCGAACCAACAATACTGGTTAGAAACTCTAATGCTTCTTTAACTTGCGGAGTGTCCGGCAACTTCTGGACAATGCTTGGTTTAGACTTAGCCATACTATTATTAATTTAAATTAGAGGTTATTACAGGAGAGCTTCTCAAAGCATATTCGTGGGAGCGAAAACATGACACCTATGTTCGTGAGAAGACTGCGGCATCAAATTTCGCCTTTGCTGAACCATTATCCAAGCACACCCGTACTTTTTCAACAGCATCGATTAAACTTAAATCGGCTTGATAGGCGGTTAAAATCTGCGCACACGCTAAACTTAAACTGTCTCGAGCAAGCGACCTGCCGCCGTTTAACACATCAACACCCTCTTTCAAGCATTGTTCAACCGCGTATTGAGCTTCTCCCATACCCATGGCAGCTGTCTTAGACGAAAACACACCCGAGAGTTCTAACACCTGCTTTTCTGAATTATTGTCCACAGGCAATCGTTGGTCGAAAAAAAAACGCCTTACCGGCTTGTTCAGCGCTGGCGCAAGCCCCCCTTCAACACCCTTTAGCAAAAGCACCTTATCGTAACCTAACTCTTTGGCTACAGTTGCGTAAATCTCAGGGTAGGCCTTATGCACATAGCCAAGCACCAAATTGGTGGTCAGTGCACCACGAATAGGCATCAATAATCGCTCTAAAGTGGTGAGCGCCGTTCTCTTAACGATACTGTCTCTCAAGCTATGTAATTTAAATACAGACGGAGCATACACACTTTGATCGACGTAACCCCAACCGATAGTCGCTATATCGTTTGCGACGCTCTGGGCGGAGCGAAGCGTGTTCATCCCAGCGAGCTTAAATACTTTATGCGCTGTCACTCCGTGTTTCGGCCCAACCGTCTCAACCCCGTGCATTACTGAGTAATAACCGCAGGCAGCAAGCACCGCTGGAATAAAAGGCGTCATAGACACATTGCGCGAATAACCATCAAATGGGTCCGCCAAAATCAAAATATTGTCAACCCCCGCAACTGCCGATATCGTCGATGCGAAAAGAGTATCGGACAAGCCTAAAAATTCATTGATGGATTCGCGCTTCATTCTCAGGGCGATCAAAAAGACGGCGGTTTGAACATCATCAATATCGCCATTCAATATGCCGCGCATAACTAAGGCTGCTAATTCTCGTGTTATATCCCGGCCTCGATCTGGACCCACCGCGATGCTTTGAATGGCTTGACGCATTGCGGCTTGGCATTCCGCGGCTAGTTGATCCGATTCATGCGA
>CAYQVT010000269.1:0-4625 GCA_964420885.1 uncultured Gammaproteobacteria bacterium | reverse complement strand
TTGGGCTTGGGTCCGTTAACTCAGCGCTGTAGATTGGAATTAGAACAAACGCGTTGGCCGGTAGCCCTGCATAAGCTGTTTCATCTCGTTCAAAACGGGGCTGATCAACTGACACGTCGAGCACGTCAGGGTGTGCGGTCAATGCATGAAAACGATAGGCGTTGGCAGGGCCAGCGACACTCAAGCCATGCAAACTCAACCTTAATCGCTCTCTATAATCGTTGTCAGCTTCAAGAACTTCTTCGGTTGGGGGGAAGGTCAGAGGGTCGGCAGCAACCAATACTTGTCGTTGTGTATCAAAAAATGGCAGCTCACCAAGTTGGTCTAATTGTGGCCCACGAGCAGTGGCTAACATAATTGACTGCGCTTGTCCGTTGGCGCTGTTTCGTTCAACAACAATTCGATAAGCAAATGCTTGAAGTAGTTCATTTATTGGATCAGATTCAAGGTCGATTGTGCTTTGCTCGTTTGGTAGATTGGCCAGCGTATCTGCTTTTAGATCAGACAATAACTGTTCAAATTCTAGCGGCTGTAGATTGTCCGGTGGCGGCAGTTTAATATTTGTCATTAGGCCACTCGATTGGTCAACGGTTGGGTCACTGATATTTCGTTATTCAACGCCGTATAGGTGGTGATGGTTGCCGTACCATCGGTATTCACTTGAACGGTGGTGCCGCTCATTCTAATGCGCGGTTCCCAGCGTACAATTGCATCGGCGATTACGGCGATCAGCACTTGTTGAGTTCGCAAGGTTGTCGGCGCGTCAATAAGGTCAAACAGGTACGAGCCAAAATCTCGACGTTGAATGCGTGTGCCTATAACGGTAAACAAGATTGTGGAAATACTCTGGCGAATATGTTCGTCGCGGCTAATTAGCGCACCTGTGGTTTTACTGATCATTGTTGTGGTGTTGGCGGTGCAGCGCCGTTTGCTGTATGGGTATGAGCGTTATAGATCGCTCTGTCTGATGACATAGAACGTACAACATCCCTGACCGATAATCCTGCCACGTCGCCGGTCGCTAATATATTGCCTGTTACAGTGACATTGCCGGTAATATCAAAGCCTGAGAGACAAGTTGCGTTGATCGACCCACTAGCAGTAAGTAAATTGATTTCACCATTAACGGCTTGAACGTCAACTTTTCCATTGTCGGCTGACACTTTAATGTCGCCCTGATCGGCGCTTACTTTAATGTCACCTTGAGGCGCCGATACGTCGATTTTTGCATCAACCGGCAAAGCTGCTGTCAACTCGCTTTTTGACGTGTCGTAGCGTAGTAACGCACCGTCTGAGAACTCAATGACATCTTCAGTCGGGCTGTTACTCGGTACCAAAGTGCTTTCGGTGTATAGAATTTGCCCAATCACCGCGTTATTAAAATCCCCAGACTCGCAGAACACAACCACTTGTGTGCCGGTTTTAAGAGGTCGCCACCTCACGTAATTTTGTGTGACTTCACCAGGCATTGGCAACCAATTCGTTACCACGTCGCCAAGTTGTACACGTAAGGTTCGATCGATTAGATTGACTTCTTGAATAACGCCAATTTTTACGACGTTTTCAAGTCGTCTGGCGAGATCAGAAAGAGTGATTTGTGCTGAAGCCTGCATGAAAGAATGATGCACACCGGCATTCATACTGTCATGGTATTTTGGTGTGGATAGCTAGCGTATCACACCGTTAATTTTTTGGTCGCTAATCGCCTTCACCGCTAATGAAATCGTTTATAACCTGGTTGATCGTATTTGTTGTATCAGCATTAATCCCAATCAGACGCCTTTCTGGATATTTTGCGTCATGGTTGTTGCGATCTTTTAAACCGTGTTGACTGATTCTAGCGACTCTAGCAACGGGACCACGCCAGCCAATAATTGCTTGACCTCGTTGGTTCCGAATTTTTAAGTGTTTTGCCAAGCGCATGCGAACATACATTTTTCGTCGGTTTCTAGGTTTTCCAGTCTGCTGTTTTCTAGCCTGCCATTTACTGCCGTCGGGGTTTCGTTGCGACTTGTGATCTTCCTTGGTTTGGTTAATCAACGCTCTGGATATTTTTCTAGCAAGCACCGCCTGTTGGCCGCGCGATAACGATGACATTACCGCATTAACGTGAGTATTGAGGTCACTTTGATCTAAGGTTATGTCGCTCACAAGCTTTGGCGCTCGTTAACGCATGATTTCAGTTCAATGCCGGTGGGTACCTTGTTAACTTTAATAACTTCTTTAAGCTTTATACTTATCTCAACGTCTGCGGCTTTCGCGTTCAGAATGTCGGCCTTGAAGGTAAACGCTTCATCTGTTCGTCTAGGCTCGTATTGATTTAGCCATTGGATTACCTCAAAAGCCAATAGATTAAAATCGCTGTCGTAATCGGTAACAATCAACGTTGCCACGTAGTCGATAATGAAATTATCATTAACGTCGGGAGTGTTGACGCCAATATTCGCGCCGAGTTCACCTGCAGTTGGGGCGAAATTATTACTAACCACTTTACTGGTTTCATCTACAAAGCTATGCAGTGTGTCGGCTGCCAAACCAAGGTGTTGCTTATTAAGCAAATATTGACGTAAGTGAATAAGCTTTTGCATAACTTAATTCGACGGTGTAACGCCTTGATGCCGAATAATTAAGCGGTCGTGTATTTCGCAGCTTTCGCCGGTCAGTGCATTGTCTAATTGGGCATACACGGCGTATGAACCAACAGCAAGATCACTGGTGGGCATTAAACCGACAAAGTGCGTGTTTAGTAAGTTCAAGTCTAGTGACTGTTCATGCTGCACTGGCTTACCTAGGCCTGCTCTAACCTGAACTAAACACGACCAGTTTTCATTCATATCGCGATTATCAATGGTGTATTCAAGCTCTACGGTGTCGCCTTGGTAAACGCTGACGCTCATAGTGTTTTTACTCCGGTTATTTTTGCGATATGGCCCGACGCCGTTAGCTTTTTAGCTACGCTGGCCCGCGTTTCTGGTGCCATTTCAGCCAGTGCCGCAAGACTATTGGCGGCAATTTCGGTGGCAAGCTTGTGCAATTCTTCTTGTGTTGCCTCTACCAACGACGCCGAAATTTGCGTACTGACTTCAGGGCTAGCGATAATGGCAGCAACATCGCTCACGGTGCCAAGGCGAATTTTAGTGGTCACAGGCGGAAAGTTGTTCATTACATACTCGAAATGCACGCTTACTTGGTCAGGTGCTAGCCAGTCGCTTGGCAATTCGAATGAATAACTGTAAACACCGGTATTCAGGTTTTCGATATCAACCGCTAGCGTGGTGAGTACGCCATTTCGATAGACCGTGCCGGTCAACTGATGCACGTTTAGCAACAGTTGACCGAGTTTGGTTAAAAGTGTGTCTCTAAAGATCATTTAGCCGTTTGCAGATGTTCTAAGCTCAACTGAGTTTGATACTCGACAATGGTGGCTGCTACCTCGATATTAGTTTTGATAGCATCGACATGGTCGGCCATTTTCCAACAATCATCTCGCAACATTTCTAGCATTTTTTCGTAATCTTCCGGTGCGTGTTCGTCGGGGCTGCCGGTAGAAAACCTTGATAGCGTGTGCAAGCGAGCAGCGGTGTCAGAAATAACCTTGAAATTAGCGCGAATGTCTTCGGCCATGGTTGGGTTTTGCGCGCAGATATGCGCGATAGCATTGTCTTTAAGTGACATGGGTGATACCTCTGGTTAAAACGTTATAGAGGCCATCAAAAGAAATGACTAATTTTCTGGTGATGGCACGATACAGGTTAGTCATACCGCCCAGAGAACGGCCGACCCGAAGGTCGCCCATACCGCACCACCATAAGAGAAATATAGCAGACACAAAAAAAGCGAGCTTCGAGTGAGCGCGCTTGCGCTCTGGGTAAAACGGGTGACTAATCCCGACCAACGATTTTGCGTTGATGTTTTTTACCTTAAGTAAACCTTTAGTTGAAGTCAAGTAAATGTTACGCGCATCTCTCGCGCACGAAATTAAATCACCGAGAGGAACACCAATAAGATTCACCAGAAACGCATTGATTTTTGTGCCTAGAGCGGTGCGACAAGGGTTAACACTCGCGCGCCAGAGGGTCGCCAAATACAAGGCTGCCCACATCGCACCGCCAACAGACATGGTAAACGTTTGCCGAGAGTACGGCGATACGATGGGACAATTTTTTTTCACGATTAACAATGTAAGCTGTTTAGATAATTCGAGTGTTTGGTGTGAAGGGAACCATTTTCTGAACCTTGTCTAACGCTTGAATCTGTTGCGCACACGGCCCTTTACAACTGACAACACCATTAACTAGCGTTGAACATATTTCGCAAAGTGCCTTGTTGCAGTGCTTACATAATCCCGAGGCTGATCGACGCTGATGGTTGTAACATTTCATGCTATTTCCGTGCCTATTGCGCTTCTAAACTCGGCTTGTCGGTGCCTTGTGCGTCAATACTTAAGACTACGGTTTGACCCACTTTGCTGCCATTTATTATGGCCTCGAAATCAATGGTAATAATGTCGTTTACCTGCGAGTTAAAGCCCCCTGCGGTTAGATCAAGAGTGGCCTGATACCGGCCGATTAAATTAGCCGGTGTCGAGTCTTGCAACTGCGCGATAGTAATCGGTACAGCACTTG
>CAYQVT010000268.1:0-4634 GCA_964420885.1 uncultured Gammaproteobacteria bacterium | reverse complement strand
CTTCACTTCGGATTTTTTACTTAGTTTGCTTCCAAATGGCGACAACCAGCCTTCTACATTCGGTGCAAAGCCACCTGTGACAATTAGGCCAACTCCACCACGCGCGCGTTCAGCAAAATAAGCAGCGAGTTTTGGGAAGTCCTTTGCTTTATCTTCGAGTCCCGTGTGCATTGAGCCCATCAATGCTCGATTCTTTAGGGTTGTAAAGCCCAAATCTAATGGTTCAAGCAAGTGCTTAAATGGTTGTGACATTGATTGCTCCGCGCGTTATGTCTTCGGATAAATAACGCTGTTATAAATTTATCTGCTTATTGTATTAAACACGTGTGATGACGCAAGCGATTTGCAACATTATTTGATGATTGATAACGGCCGAACGTAATCCGCAATAGTTACATAGCAATAGGTCTCTCAGTTGTTCTGCTGACAATTACAAAAGTGGAGCTACTTGGCTAATTTGTTTATAGTTAGCGTATCTAATTCTATTGAGGTGGCATTGTGAAGTTCAGGTTATCAGTGGCGTGTTTAATGCTCGTTTTAGCAAGCTCTTGCTCAGAGAGCCATCAACCGAATAAGAGCGACCCTAGTGACGTTGAAATAGCGTTGCCCGAGCAAGCACCAATCGCTGATAAAATACTGGATCAAAATGATGTTTTTGATGCATTTAAAGAAAATCTGTTAAATAAGACATGGGAGCTGAATCCGAGTTTTGCGATTTACGTCGGTTTTTATGAAGTCGATCATAGTTTAGCCGTTCCAGATGGAGAATTACGGGCGCGGCGCAGGGAGTTTTATGCCACTGAATTACAGGCATTAAAGCAGTTTGATGCGAATCAATTGAATAGCGGTAATGCAACAGACTTAGCACTTATCGAAAGTCAATTACGAGCTCAAATTTGGTATATAGACGTGTTTCGCGAATATGAATGGAACCCAGCGCAGTACAATCCAGCCGGTGCTTTTGGGGTAATCCTAAACACTGATTACAAACCTTTGCCTGAGAGATTGAGTGCTATTTCCAGCCGACTGAAATCAGTGCCAGCCTACTATCAAGCCGCAATTGACAACTTAAAGGTACCGACGCTGGAACATTTGAGTTTAGCCATTCAGCAAAGTATCGGCGCGCTGAAAATGTTCGAGACACTGATCCCCGAGAAGATGGAAGGGGTCGAATTAGAGGCTCAAATATCAGATGAATTGGTTGCCGGATTGTCGGCATCCGTAGTGTCCGTTAATTCTTATATCGAGTGGTTAAAGACAAAACAAACAGAGCTATTAGAAAGTGGTGAAGCGCGGGGTTTTCGCATAGGAGAGGAACTCTATGAGAAAAAGTTTGCATTTGATATTGAATCGAACTACACGGCTGAGGAGTTATACAATATTGCGTTAGCGGCTAAGGATAGCTTGCATGCCGAGATGATTCGAATCACTGAAGAGCTTTGGCCAAAGTATTTTAAGGACGATGAGATGCCAGAAGAAAAGCTAGTTGCGGTCAAACAGCTTATTGATCATCTTTCGCAAAAGCATGTTGAGCGCGATAAATTTGTTGACGAAATACGGCGCCAAATACCGGTCATACAAAAATTTATGGACGACAACGAATTACTCGATTCGGACCCGACACGGCCATTAGTGGTACGCCTGACACCCGAATATCAACGCGGTTTTGCAGGCGCTTCGGTTAATGCTCCAGGGCCCTACGACGCCACAGCGAACACTTATTACAATGTATCACCCCTTGACGCCTATACCGACGAACAGGCGGAGAGTTACTTGCGCGAATACAATCATTGGATATTGCAGATACTTAACATACATGAAGCGATACCAGGGCACTATACGCAACTCATGCACGCTAACAAAAGCCCAAGCAAGATAAAATCTATTTTTTCCAATGGCGCAATGATTGAAGGGTGGGCAGTTTATTCCGAAAGAATGATGCTCGAAAGCGGTTATGGCGAAAATGAGCCAGAGATGTGGTTGATGTACAGTAAGTGGAATCTACGAGTCGTAGTGAACACCATTCTTGACTACAGTATTCAGGTGCTTGGTTTAGAGAAAGAGGCGGCGCTGGACTTATTGATGAATGATGCTTTCCAAGAACGTACTGAAGCCGAAGGTAAGTGGCGTCGCGCAACTGTTTCTCAAGTGCAGCTCACCAGCTATTTTGCTGGGTATACCGAAATTTATGCGTTCAGAGAAGAGTTAAAACAATTGATGGGTGAGCGCTTTAATCTGCGCGACTTTCACAATAAATTTTTAAGTTATGGTGGTGCCCCGGTTCCCGTAATTCGTAGCTCGATGCTGGCAGAATGGGGACTCACGGCACCTTAATTGATTGTTGTCGTCCGGAACGCTTATTAGGTGTCCACCGCTAACATGCTTAGTCGATGCTGGCGTACTCTTGGTCACTAAGCATTGAGGCCATAATGCGTCGAAGCTGAGAGGTCGAAGCGGGTTTATGCAACAGTAAGGCATCTGATGATTGAGCTTCGGCAATTCTATCCGAAGCGGTGTCACCAGTAATAATGATTGCCGGAACATGCTTGTCCAAATGGGTGCGTATCGACTCAATAGCGTCACGGCCCGTCTTTCCTTCTCGTAATCGATAATCGACTAATAATAAATCGATATGATTGCCGTACATTTGCTCGATCACTTCTTCTGCCGATTCGCCACTGATGCAAATGCAACCCCAGTTCTCCATTAAACTGTGCATCGACACTCTGACCCGTTCATCGTCATCGATAACGACAACGGTCTGACCTTGAAAATCGATAACGTCAGCGTTATTGGGTAAGTCTTCGATAACGGCAACGTTGGAACGAGGCAGTTCGAAACCAAACATTGACCCTTTGCCGATCACAGAGTGAACTTTAATCGTTGTGTCGAGCGTTTCTGCTAAGCCCTGCGCGATCGCCAAACCTAACCCAAAGCCTTTTTGAGCATCGCGCTCTGGGTTTTCTAACTGCTGAAATTCTCGGAACATATCGTCAATTTTGTCCTCCGGTATTCCAACCCCTGTGTCCCACACCTCAATCGAAAGGCGATCATTCGCTCTACGCCGACAAGCCACCAATAAACCGCCTTGATCAGTGTAACGAATGGCATTTGATATAAGGTTTCGCAGTATCAATTCCACGATCATTGGGTCTGAACAAGCCGCAGCGATGGTATCGCGAGTTCGGTATATCAAATTATTTTCGTCTGCGATTGGCGCAAGTTCGTCCGCTAGCTTATTGAATATCGATTGAACCAGAAATGGCTTTGGTGTCGCCATAATGGCGCCAGCGTCGAGCTTTGAAATATTTAATAAGGAATCGAGCATGCTGCGAGTAGAGTCAACGGCTGACATCATATGGGATTGAATATCGCTTTGTTGATTATCCAATTTAGTGCCACCCAAGGTTTCTGCAAGTAAGCCTAAGGCATGAAGCGGTTGTCGCAAATCATGGCTGGCAGAAGCTAAGAATACCGACTTAGCCCGATTAGCTTCATCGGTTTGGTTTAATGCCGCTCTGAGCTTATTAACCAATGCGTCGTTTTGAAATGCGATTTCAATTGATTTTCGTATAGTGTTGGCCATGGTGATCGCGAACCAGGTAAGCCCGAGCGTCATGCCAAAGCAACCGATTGCTAAGCCAAAGAAAATGCCCTCTGGGCGATGATATAAACTCACTACCAAGACCATTAAGCTAGGGTAGGTGAGCATATAAAACGCAGGCAACATTGGAGACGTGAGTGTCACACCGCCGGCGGCGAGACCTAGCGTCATGGCGGTTAAGGTCATCACTGCCTCATACGAAACCGTGGGAATAAAATGGTATATGAGGTAGGTGTAGTTCGAACTTGGCACAGCCACGAGTATTAGTAGCTTAATCAGATCACTGCGCGGAGAATCCCCAAAAGTATTACGATCGCGATAATACATCGCACAGCAAATTGTCGCTAAAACACTCAATGAAATAACTAAGCCCAATGCTGTTGGGCTTGATATTTCCATCGATGACCAAAATGCCGCTAAACCGCAAGTTGCGGTGTATAAAATCGTTCCTGGTAAATAGTTTCGACCAGCAAGTTTCAATTCCTGCGATAAAATAACATCGCTAGGCGGTTTGGGCAGTAGGAATATCATCGGCAGTATCCTTAAAGTCTAATGATCCGTTTTCGCTATTAATCTAAGGCGCAGATAGATGTGTTTGCTTTGCTTACAGGGTGATGCCTTCTCGCTGAGCGATCAACATAGCTTCCGACCTATTCACCGCACCAAGGGCGGTTAAAATTGCTGATACGTGAACACGCACAGTATTTTCTGACATCTCCAGTTCTCTGGCGATTAACTTATTCGACTTTCCTTCACATAGATATATAAGAACCTCTATTTGCCGAGGTGTTAGTGCGTTACTTAGGCTCGTTTTCGGACGATGGGCGGCTGAGCCAACGTCGTCCGGAAAACAGGTTTTTCCCTCAAGTACACTATTGATTGAACTGACTATTTCTTCCGCTAACGCGGCTTTATTCATGAATCCAGATGCGCCTAGTTCTTTGGCATTTTGAATGTCATTAATATCGCTACTGGCGGAAAGAATAATGATGGGAACCTTCGAAAATTTGTCGCGAATGGGTTTGATCCC
>CAYQVT010000267.1:0-4725 GCA_964420885.1 uncultured Gammaproteobacteria bacterium | reverse complement strand
AACATGGGTTACTGCTGATGAAGCTAGGTGGCGTTCAGTCGAAGATGAGTTACCACCTGAAGGTGTACCAGTAATGGTCATGGCTAAAGGCAAAGAAAAATCCGACAGCAAGCCATAACAAGAATCACATTCGCGATACTGTATCTTTTGTCGGGTACGTGCTTGAAGCAGTCGCTGGTAAGGTTTGAGTTTTTTGGATGATTGGTAGAATATGGGGGACAGAAACCGGCCAACACCCGTCATTCACTGACGTTTTTTAAAGCCTGTCATTTCTATTAAATTGCTCCTAAGCGGGCATTGATAGTTTCACTTGGATAGTATGGTGCTAATGCCCAATCACGTGAATAGCATTAAATTCAATGAAGAAAAACACCTGACAACACCCGCCTGTTGACTCCGAATCCACGATGAACGTTATATTGTTATAAGCTCTCAATCTTATATTCTCAATATATCTCACTTCCGAATCGAGTATGTGTACGGGTGAACCAAGAAAATTAGTTGTTACGCTTGTGCACGGGACATTTGCGAGAAATGCTAAATGGGTAAACGAGAAATCAGAATTTTGTGAATCTATTCGTAATTCGATATCAGGGGACGTAATATTCGAAAATTTTCAATGGTCGTCTTGGAATCTAGTATCTTCTAGGGCCAGTGGTGCAGACGGACTTAAAGCGTTTTTGTTAGAACAACAAAAGAACTACAGAAACCCGATTCAACTTGTCGTTGGGCACAGTCATGGCGGAAGTGTGATTGCTTATACGCTCAAGAAATATATTGAAATACGCAATTCAATTAGTGGTGTTGTATTTCTGGCTACTCCTTTTTACGACCCTAGACCAATACGTGGCTGGCAAAACATTTACACGTTGGTGACAATATTATTGACGAGTATTCTATTTTTTGGTTTGTTATCTATCGTAGTGAATTTCACGTTACTTATGCTTTTCTTGACGATTGGTTTTGTCATTTCATACCCGAAAGTTGGCGAAGCAATATTCGATGTTGATCAAGCGGCGAGTCAAATTTCAACGTCTGACATATTATTTGACAAAAAATGCTTAGTGGTTACAAGCACGAGAGATGAAGCACTTGGTGTATTAAAATTTGTGCAAATCCTATCTTGGCCTGGATCTATGCTTTGCACCAAATTGTCCGCACCAATACGATATATTTACCCCGAAGCGGACGATATTGAAATATCTTTTATAGCAATAATATTCCATCTGATTTTAACAGTTACACTAGTGCTCTTCGCATCAGGGATTTACCACCGTGGCGCACTTTCTTTCTCTGATATCTCTGCTTTATCTGAGCATCCTTTGACAGTGTTAGCAATGATGATATTCGGTGCATTCGTATTCCTTGTATTTTCTATCGTAGTAAGTTTTGTGGCGAATATTGTGTATGGAAAACTATCTTTGATAGCTGCTTTATTTATCGAAATATCCATTGAATCACACCCAACGGGCAATCATGATAGTTACCGGAGTCCATGGGAGCATCGTACCAATAATAGCACTTTGCAGCATAGCTTGGTTTATCAGGACGAGCGTACAATAAATTTTGTTGGCAGGTGGATTAACAGGGTCTTTGAGGATGTTAGCGTTAAAGGAGTTAACCACACGAGTGGATTTAGCGAAAATAGCGAAACGAAGTTTGCAAGCGACATAAATACTTCACAGAGCTCCACAAAAAAACGAATTACAATAGGATCTTCCATTCTGGCGGGATTAGTGTTTGTCATTGTGTTTAGCATTAGGGTGGAACAACAACAAAATAACGAACGCTCAGTTAAGGAGCATCATGAATCGGTAAATGAAAGAAAGTTTATAGTCGCTAAAGATCGTGGGTTACCCTTTAACAAACCAATTAAAGCAATCTCTAGTGATCGTGTAAATAAGTTTTTTTCTAAGAAAATGTATTTATTATGCGATGGAGAGCAGGAAGGATGTCCGTATACATCTTTTTTTATCGAGAACAAGAATATTATTCCATACACATATTACGTGCTTCCAATTTATGAGGAGGCCTGTGAAGCTGGCTATGCTGAGCAATGCTTTCAAGTAGGTTTGATGCATCGAAAAGAAATTGGGGTGGATAGAACTAAGCCTGAGGTAACACGTAATTTTTTTAGAAAGGGATGCAAAGGAGGCCACGAAAAGGCCTGTGATCTATCGAATCGATACTTGGAAAAGTAACCAGCGCGATTCAGGTAGATGGCAGGTGTTAATTCGTTAAGTGAACGCCCGCTTTCTATTTAAGTACGGATATTAGTGCAACGAATTTTTGTTTTTAGCGAATGACTGAAATGGGCACCTTCCGGCAGTAGGCTATACTCTATTGACAGACGCTAAACGGCCAATAGCAGACGTTTATTTCAGGAGAATGCTCCCTACCTGCGCTACCGCTCCGGTCAGTCGCCGTCAAGTTCACATGAAGTGGACGTTAGGCAAAACAAGAGGGAATAATCGAGATTAAAATGATTTTTAGTACCACAACAACATTGCTAAAAATTTCAATGTTGATGTCAGTATTGTACTTTTTTTCAGATGCGCTCCTCGCATTTAAGTTGTTATCTGCGTTTTGGTTAACTCTGATTATTGGTAATTTGCTAATTAGCTTAAAACCCTCACTTTTTGAGGGCAATACAGCTCGCATAGCGCGAAAAATATGGCTATTTTTTACCTTAATATCGATCATTGTGTCCGTATCTGGAAACGTCACAAGCAGTAGCCGACAAAAACTCATTGAATCTGAAGTTGAACTTAGAGATAGTTTTAAGCATTGGGGTGAGGTAGTAGAGGGCATCAGAGTCAAAGATTGTCCTGATGCATCCGAGTATGAAAGGTCCTACTGTGGAGCTGCGTTCGGCTTAGCTGCCGTACACAACGCTGGTATTGCAAAATTAAGAACAAACCGTGGCGATTTTTATAGGAATATTTTCCTATGGGAGGACAAGGCTGATTTTTCTACGGAAGCTTGGGAATTTTTGATTTCTGGTGTTACAAAAGAGCGTAAACAGATTTTATTTGAAAATCCTCCTCACGGTGTCATACCATTAAGTACATATATACAAAAAACTAATGAGTTTTATTATTCCCAATGGAAAACATCTTTGTATGAGTATCAATCGCTGACGGATAAGGCTGAGGTGTTTTTCGCCTACATACTAGTGATGTCAGTGGCGGTCGGGTATTTAGTGCTACATCATAAACATGATTTGTAAAAAATGCCTAACAAATTGGTGTAGCGAACATTGTACGCAGTGCCAAATTGTGTGCAGCTCGCTGCTCGCTGCGCTTCATTTATCGCGCACATTCGGCCCCCGCATACAATGCCGTTGACCAAGGCCTTAACTGGCCAAATTGCCATGAAGATACTTTCGAAATCTGAATTCGAAGGACTAATTGACAGACTGCTGTCGGCCAACAGCAGCCGTACAGCACATTCCAAATGAAGTGTATACGACTCGATAATGGATTAAAAATAAGTGAAATACGACGATCTATCTGGCCGAATAGGTACTTTGGAAGATGCGCAATTTTACGGCTTCTCGTGGGACGGGAATGATTTAAAACTCAAGTTAGTCGGCCCCGGCACTTCAAACTATTCAGCTGTAATTTGCCATTGGGCATACTCGTTAGTCGTAAATTTAAGTTGGGCTGACCCAAAACATAAACGAAGCGGACCTTTGCTATCACTTGGAGGCTCGCTAAAGAAATCGCCTGAAACTGGATTTGAATTGTTAGTTGATTTTGGATCTGGTGACTTTATAAGCCTTAATTGCGACGACATAACCCTCGTTGAGTGAGAATGTACCCATAGTCGGCTTTGGGTGACATATGGCTATTACGCAATAGCGCGTTAAAGGAAAATATTTAGTGGCACAAACAGAAGAGCGCGACCTCCCAGCAGTCGATTTTAGATTTCTACTAAAACTCCGAGGTACGATGTTTGATGCTTTCACGGATACTGTATTTCAGTTGGATACTGAGAAATACATAAAACTTCGTATGAAAAGGGAGGAAAATAAAGGGATAGTTTATCGCGCCCAAAACCCTGGAGTTGCACACATATATTGCGAAAGGGCTATAGACAATTTTTTTAAAGACCTCTCGGATTATGGTTATCTTGAAAAAATGAACGGCTTCTACAATGTATTCGATGACCTTGATGTACTGCAAGCTGCGTGGTCCCTAATGGGAGGACTGCATTCCAAAAATCTTGAAGCATTAAGAACGAAAAAATGGTCACTACTGGATAAGAATGATGAAATTGCAGATATTGATAAGTGGACAGATCTATGTATAGAAGAAGGCGTTCCGCTATTAGAAAAAACAGCTGCTAAATGCCGAGCTAGCCCAGAATACAAAGATATACGTAAATTCTACGCATCTGCTCTAGCTGACAGCGTTTTACACGATCGACAGATGTGTGCATTTCTATCTCATAAACTTCTTCGATTAGCACCATATGATAAAAAAACGAAAGAAAGGAAGAAGTTTGTTAGCAGAGTCAGATGGCCTGCTTATGTCCTTAGAATAGTGTGGGCACGAGACCGTGGCAAATGTTCAAAGTGCCATATCGACATTGCTATAGAACTTTTAGCCAAACCCAACATAGATCATATATTTCCAATTTCTATTGGTGGCTGCAATGATATCGTAAACTTGCAGTTGCTTTGTTCCGCATGTAATACGGAAAAAGGCGGCAGGGCAATGG
>CAYQVT010000266.1:0-4730 GCA_964420885.1 uncultured Gammaproteobacteria bacterium | reverse complement strand
ACTACCGTTGACGCCGGGTAGGTAAAGTCTGCACGCTCTACAATTTGCTGATTATCAATGTAGACACCACCAACAAACCGTAGGCGATTTTCGGCAGCAGTTGAAACACGCAGCTCGTTGACGGCCCGTTTGGTTTCAAACACCGAATCCGTGAATAACGAAGGGCTACCGCAAAAATCATAGCCCGGTGCACAAATATAATAAGGAATAAAAGGCCCTACATTGGCGTAACCTGTGTAGTCGGTGCGTCCTTCGAAATCACGTTCGGTATACGAGGTATTATAGATCACGTCTAAGTTGCCAATTCGGCCATCCACGGTTAAGGAAACAATATCTACGTCATCCTCACCAAAATCTCGATTAAACGTTTGCGCATTCAAATCGTCGTCAGTGCTGACCGCTGGCTCGAATTCGAAGATGCCTTCAGTATCTAACGTCTGGTCGATATATTGTAAGGTCACACTCCAATCATCGTTTACATTGTATAAAGCCGTGGCTCTGAAACCGCTGTATTCAGCATCGTTAAAATCGTCTTCAACAAACTCCGCATTATCGGCTACTACTCGCGTCGACGGCACGCCACCACCCAAAGCGGGGTTAGTCAACGCTAATTGACGAGTTGCCGGAATGTTATCGATGAAACCGCCTTCGTTAGAGTTATACGCGGCTAAACGAAATGCTAATTTATCTTCGATAAGAGGAATATTAATATACCCTTCGACAGATTCACTGCCTTCACCGCCCGACGTATCCGACACATCGATGGTGGCTCCAGCACCAAACTCATTTAGTACTGGCTTATTAGTAATTAGGCGCAATGTGCCGCCTTGTGAGCTCGCTCCGAATAACGTGCCTTGTGGGCCTTTCAAGACTTCGATACGACTCAAATCAGTAGCGTATAAATCAATATTACGACCCGCATACGAGGTTGGCGTCTCATCTAAATAATTAGCCACTGAGGGCTCAGAACCCAGAGCCGCAATGCGTACCGCGGTTCTGCCCGGAGAGATACCACGAATGAAAACTTCTTTCTTACCTGGGCCCTGGCCTGTTGCGTTGACCCCAGGGAGTAAAGCGACGTAGTCATCAAAACTGTCGATACGCAGTTCGTCTAACTTACGCTGGCTTATCGCTCGTAAGGCAATCGCGACGTCTTGCTGACTCTCGGAACGGCGAGTTGCCGTTACCACGATCTCCTCGAGACCCGCACTTTGGCCTTCGGCGTCTTGGGCGTTAGCCGACAATGGCGCCAATAAACTAAGTGCAAGAACAGACGCAGCAACTTCTTGGGCGACGCGGGTTCTACGAAAAAACTTAGGTGTTTCCATATTTAACTCTCTCATTGTTAACATTAGTCCAATAAGCTTAACACAGCGTGTATTACGTCTTTATGAAACCATTTGCTGTTCTACGTATCAAATTATAGTTTTTTTACGACATGAAATGACACATATGCGACATTTTTATTGATCGTTCTCAGCGACAATTTGTTTCAGGCGCCATGCTGCAAGCGCCCCTAAAAGGCCCATAAATGCGATGATATTATAGTAGATCGCATACCCTGTTTTTCCAGGATAGATCTCTAACAGATAATTGTTTAACAAGGGTAAATAAACGTCTGGAGAATAGCCGACGAATGAAATCATACCTATCGCCAAGCCCTTAATTTTATTAGATATATTACAACTTTCTAGCGTAGACCAAAATATACCTCTGACCGCATACGTTAGAAAGCCTATGATCAATACTATCCCCAACAAAAATATCGCACCGATCGACACAGGTACTATTGCAAGAGCGGCTAATGCAATTGATGCAAGTATCATAAGTACCGCAAGCACTTTTTCACGGTCTAGAAAATCGCCCGCAAAACCCGCCGAGGCAGCCCCAATAGGCCGCATCCATAGTTTGGCTACTGTAATCGAACCTACCGCCACTGCGGTGAGGCCAAATTCTGTTTGCATATACGCTGAAAAAGAGTAGGTAGCCCAAAATAATTGATACCCCGTCATGATGCAAAACGCGCACAACCACACCTCAACCTTTTTACACACCTCTGCTATATCTGCAAACACATTTCTATTGATCTGTTTTTTATCAACGATGTTTGTAGTTTGTTTTTCGGATGGATCGTTTAAAACGAAATAAGCAATTGGAGCTAGAAGCAACATCATACCCACATAGAGCCAGATCACTTTGACTAAGGCATCGGCAGTATCTTGACCAATACTATTGGTGTAATACGCAAACATGGCCACTGCGATAGTTGCAAGCACCGCCTCGATTAAGCCTCTCCCTCCATCCAATATTCCAAAAAAACGACCCTGCTCGTCTGGTTTGGCGAGCAACGTGGTCGCCTTAATTAAGGCTGACCAGAACGTCAGCCCAGCTGCGATACCCCAGCCAATAAAAATCAATGTCAGCGATTCTGGTGATGGCAAGGTAGAAAACCAAACGCCTAACAGTCCTGCAAAAAGCAAGGAAAACGACATTAACACTCTAGGCGAGACTCTATCGGCTAACCACCCACTGGGAATATAGGTAATAAGATATATCAGGCCTAACCACGAATAATTCTGATTTAACTGCGCGGAGGTGATGCCAAAGGCTTCAACAATACTCACCTCAAAGTTTTGGCGGAGATAAATCAATGGGTAAATATTACCGGCAACTACTACTAGTACCGCCAGCTTAAGATAACGCTGCTTAATCGAAAGTTCCGCGGAGGAATCGCTTGCTTGCATGGAATGTTCCTGAATGTGAAGTAGGAGCAATGCTAACACTTAACGATGACAACTTGCGAGTCACCGTTCTAGGGTCCAGAAAGGAGTAACATTGCTAACACACGCGCTCTGTAAAATATCACCAAACCGACAAGACCCAATCAATAAAATCCAAGACCCTGGCCCGCAAATAGTAAACGCCTATGAATACTTCCAAACTAATAATATTGCCCCTCATTCTATTTCTCTCATTCGCAAGCAATGCCAAAGATATGGTGGTCGGCGAAGCTGAATCAGTGGGCATGTCGAGCCAACGACTCGAAAAGCTAAACGCCCTGGCTGAGCGTTATCTAAGCAACAAAAATTATTCTGGTTTGGTCAGCTTAATCGCCCGCAAAGGTAAGATCGTTCACTTCGAGGCACATGGAAACTATGGCGTTGATGATGAAACGCCGATGAAGAAAGACACGCTATTTCGCATTTACTCGATGACCAAACCAATCACCTCCATCGCAGCAATGATGCTCTATGAAGACGGTACGTTTCATATGAACGACCCTGTTAGCAAGTATTTGCCCGAGTTTGCGGATCAAAAGATACTGGTCAATGGTGAATTGCTCACGCCTAAGGCACCTATGTTAATGCGACAATTATTCATGCATACGGCGGGTTTAAGCTATGGGTTTACAGCCGACAACCCGGTCGATATTCAATATCAAAAAGCACAGTTATTTCAATCTAAGAACCTAGACGAATTCATAACTAAACTTGCTGATTTGCCGTTGTTATATCAGCCAGGTGAACGTTATCACTACAGCGTTAGTGTCGACGTTTTGGGTGCGGTAATTGAGAAGCTCAGCGGTATGCCGCTGGATGATTTTTTTAATACGCGCATTTTCAAACCCTTGAAAATGAAGGACACCTTTTTCGAACTTCCAACAAATAAGAAAGATCGGCTTGCAAGCGATCAATTTTGGGATGCTAAGACCAAGATGGTCAAGACAATGCCAGAGGGCCAAGCCCGTTCGTACGAAGATGTAAGTTTGTTCATTGGCGGTGGTGGTTTGATTTCAACGGCCTACGATTATTTTCGTTTCTCGCAAATGGTACTTAATGGTGGGGAGTTGGATGGGGTTCGTTTACTAAGCCCAAAAACAGTTAGCTACCTTGCTTCAAATCACATGACCCCAGAAGTAAGAGCGGTGGGCGAACACGACCTCTATGCGGGCCAAAGTATGGCCTTGGGCTATGGCGTGGTTACTAACCCCGCCATAATGCCCGCCATTTCCTCAAAAGGCGAACTGTCGTGGGCAGGTCTGGCTGGCACCAAGTTTTGGATTGACCCTCAGGAGGAATTAATCGGCATCGGTTTAGTACAATTATATCGCTCACCATGGCCACTGCGTTTCGATCTCAAAGTTGGTGCTTACCAAGCCATTGTCGACCCAAACTAATGGTGTTTCCCGATCTGAGTACACCGGCCATTGTGATCGCTAGATAAATACACCGGTCTATTAACTTAGATCTCGGTTGACTATACTTTGGGTACCATGGAAAACAAAAATACTTTGATTACAGTCGCGATTACCGCACTTCTAGCATCTGTTGGCACCGTTGCTGCATTAAAGATAATCAGCAACGAAAGTAGTACTGAGGCGGTCGATCTTAGCCACATAACTACCGTGATAGAAGAGCTAAAAAATGAGCTCGCGCTAGAAACACAAGCTAGAATCTCATTACAACAACAAGTTCTTGACGCTAAAGAAACGGTCGACTCCAGGCTAGTGACGCAGCCCAACAACGCACCAGAAGCCGTTGTTGCATCACAAGTTCAGCAAGCAAATGCTGACACAGCCACGCAGCAAGAGAGACTAAGACAATTTCGCGAACAGCGCCGGCAAGAGTTACTGGCAAGCCAACAACCTGGCTATCGACAGCAGCAATTGGTCTCAGCAGGCTTCGCGGAAGAAGAAGCAGCGCGTATTGTTCAAATCGAGTCGGAAGAAA
>CAYQVT010000265.1:0-4737 GCA_964420885.1 uncultured Gammaproteobacteria bacterium | reverse complement strand
GGTAGCTCATATAGTCAGAGTAAATCAGCGAGACAATGAAAAGGCTTGAAAGCACTGCAAGTAAGCAGTTCCAACCATATCTCATTACCAGTAGCACAATAATCGGAAATACCAGATAAAACTGCTCTTCAACCGACAGTGACCAAGTGTGCAAGAGAGGTTTGAGTAAACTCGGTGCTGCCACGTAACTGTCTTCCTGCCAAAACCAAAAATTTGACCCAAACGCTAATGACGAAAGCGCGGAACCGGCAAACTCTTTCATTTCCTTGGGAAGCACAATTGACCAGGCGTACACTAGCGTCACCGTCATCATCAAAAAGAGCGCAGGTAGAATTCTTCTTGCTCGCCGATTGTAAAAGCTAGCGAAACTAAATGTACTAGCCCCAATTTCGCGTAAGATTATTTTGCATATCAAATATCCAGATATGACAAAAAAGATATCAACGCCAATAAATCCTCCTTTGAGTGCATTGTCACCGTTAACCAAAAAAGCGGCATGATAGATGAGTACGGCGATAACAGAGATGGCTCTTAAACCATCGATTTCTGGTCGGTATTGGATGGACATTATTGTTCTTATTCGGAGTGTGAATCGAGGCAGTGCTGATTATAATCTATGCGCCTAGACCGAGCGAACTGAAAATAGAGTCTAATCGAGAAGCGTGCAGAACACTTCTCGCCACAAAATGGTATCCCTTTAAGTCAGCTTGTAAGCTATTGTTTACCAGGTTTATTAAACAAATAGTGTGCTACTACCCATTCTGACCCGCTATTCAGGCCAAATAATTCAGCGCAAGACATATAAAAAATACGCCAACGATGAAACCACAGTTCCGCATCTTTGTCGCTGTAGTCTTTTTTAAAAGCGTTGATAATTCTTTCTTTGTTTTGATCTGTTTTTTCTAGCCAATGGTTGCAAGTTTTCTCATAGTGCGCTCCGTTGACCAGCCAGCGTGTCTCAAGATTGAGCTGGTCTTGAAAGTGTAATAGGGTATCTATCGACGGCATAAGCCCGCCAGTGAAGAAATACTTAGACATCCAATCTTGTTCGCTTTTTACGTCGAAAGGATACATGAGATTTCGATGAGCGAAAATGTGTACAAATAATTTTCCACTGGGTTTTAACCATGTAGAAATTCGCTTTAGTAGTTGTTTGTAGTTACGCATATGCTCGAACATTTCAATTGAAATGGCGCGATCAAACTGATCAGCCTCAAGTTCGAGCGCGTTGATATCTGCGGTAATCACGGTGACATTATTAAAGCCCAATTGCTGGCATTTCTGGTCTATGTGTTCTTTCTGCGTGCTGGAATTTGAAACAGCGGTAATACGGCTGTTTGGATAGTGTTCTGCCATCCACAACGTTAAAGAACCCCAGCCGCAGCCAAGCTCAAGAATATGTTGATTATCGTCTAACTCCGCGCGATCAGAATACAGCGACAGCATGTGTTCTTCGGCTTGGTCGAGAGAAGTATTTTCCTCTGGGTAATAGGCACAGCTGTATTTCAAACGTTTGCCAAGCGACGCCAAGTAAAAATCAGTGGCTACCTCATAATGTTGCTCATTGGCGGCATCAGTTTCGATCGCTATGGGGCTTTGACGAAGTTCTTCGATCAACGTTTGATAGCGCCGTTGTTGTTCTTCAGGCTGATCTATCAACTCCTCTCTTAATCGCTGCCTGCACAAGCGCCTAATACCATATCGTACTAACGTGTCTGGCAGTTTACCTTGCTCAGCGAGTTTAATGAGTGTGCCAGCTAAGGGCAATGATGTTTGGTTGTTAGCGTTATTTTTCATTTACGGCCTAAGATGGATTGTCGAATAAATATTTGAATTAGGAAACGCTCGCTTGTTTTCGAAACAATATTTGACCAACACTGATCGCCCGCTCGTCGAAAGCACCTTCACAATAACAAAAATAGAACTCCCACATACGCTGAAAACCAGCATCGTAGCCTTGTGATGCAACATCACTTATATTGTCGTAAAACCGTCTACGCCAGTCTCTTAAAGTTTGCGCATAACTCAAACCCATGTCGTGCAAATCTTCAAGCATTAAGCGATTACGCCCTGCATATTCAGTGATTACGCTATAGCACGGCATGAACCCCCCCGGGAATATATACTTCTTAATGTAATCAACTTGTTTCAGAGCTCTCTGATATTGATTGTCATCGATAACGATTGCCTGTATCAATGCTTTACCATTGGGTTTTAGCAGCGCGTTTAGTTTTTTGAAATACGTATCTAAATATTGATGCCCGATTGCCTCGATCATTTCTATGGAGACCAACTTATCGAATTGACCTTCAACATCTCGGTAGTCTTGAAGTTTAACGGTGACTAAATCTTGCAAACCTTCGCGCTGAATGCGCAACTCGGTTTCGTTAAATTGCTCTTGCGATATTGTGATGGTGGTGACCTTACAACCGGTGGAGTTGGCGGCATAACAAGCGAACCCACCCCAGCCAGACCCAATTTCGATAAGATGGTCGCGTTCTGTGAGTTCCAATGCATCGCAAATTCGTTGAAGTTTGCGATCAGAAGCCTGCGTTAGATCATCGCCAGCTTCATACAGAGCCGACGAATACATCATACGCTGGTCTAAAAATAGCCGAAAAAATGGATTTCCGAGATCATAATGTGCCGCTATATTTTTTTTGGAGCCCTTTAAAGTGTTGCGTTTAAGCTTGTTCCACAAACGAAAAGAATACTGAGCGAGCTTGGCTAAGCCTGATTCCATCTCATTGAGCACAGATCGATTGCTCACAAAAATACGAATCAACTTACTTAAATCATCGGCTGTCCACAGTCCATCAATGTAAGCCTGTGCCGCGCCATTGCTGCCACTTAAGGCGATGATGGTATAGCTGTTCAAATCGTGAATAGCCAATGTACATTGTAGCTTTGCATTAGGGTTGCCCACTGTGGTTTTGCCCAACGGGTCGATAAGGTGAATGCATCCAAATTCGAGTTTTTGAAACAATTCGATGAATTTCTTGCGGAAGAAGCCGTCTATTACCCCTGTGTTTGAAGCAGCCTTTAATTGCTCTTCAACGGTCGAGAAAATTGAAGGAATACTCTCTGGCTCAGAAAAGTGACTGGCATTGACGATTGCGGGGTTGTTCGGCGTTGATTTGATTTGCTTAGTCATAATATGGATTAGGAACTGCTACTTTGGATGTGGGATAAATGGCACTCGCTTGAGCCATAATAAAATGGCTTGCCAATAAATTGCTGCAACCACTTTGATACACGTCAGTGGAAACCGAAATGGAATGAAGTTTGCCTGCCTTTGGCTTAACGGTTTACCCTTTAAGTTCATTGTCACGTTAAAGATCGACTCGTCATTTTTTGATAAGTGCATCTTTATGAAAAATTGGGTGTTATCGATACGATACTTCCACCGATACTGCAAGTCCATTGGCATGAATGGCGACACGTGAAAGGCTTTGTCAAAGTTGGCAATATGATAGCCTCTTTCGTCAATATCGGTCTCTTTTGATTGAATGTCGTGCAGGTAGATAAATCGTTGATTCCAGGGAGTGTTATGAACTTCGGTGAGAAGGTATCGCAGTTCCTCACCCTCGTAACAAGCGATGAAAATAATTGGATTAAAGCAAACACCCCAGTAGCTAAGGTTCGCCAATAAGTAGACATCACCGTCAAAGGTGTCGTCAGCGTGTGCTTTTATCGTATTGCGTACTTGGTCATAAAGGCTCTCATCACTCGGTAGGTAGTTTTGGCGTTTGAATTGAACCAAATTGAATCGTTTAGATGACCACCATCGGCTAATATTATCCAGCGCTCTGAGGCGTTTTACATCGACCCATATTTGAAATGTATTGTATTTAAACTCATGTTTCACCGGCGTTAATCGGCTATGACTGACCCAACCCTCATAAATCATTAAATCGTTCATTGTATTTGCGACCGAATGAGTTGGCTAATTTCGGCTGCACTGCGCGCCCCATCTTCATGAAACCCCCAGCCCCAATAGGCGCCGGTAAAATACGTAGAGTGCTGTCCGTCAAGAAGTGATTTTTTCTTTTGCGCGGCGACGCTTTGGGCAGTAAAAATAGGGTGATGATAGATTCTTTCGGTTAAGATTTTATTAGGGTTAATTTTATGTTGGCTATTCAACGAGGTAAAAATATTGGACTCGATTTGAAGCCCCTGTAAGGAGTTCATCCAATAATTTGCTGTGCAAACGCGTTGGCTGTTTTGATCAAAATCGTTTGGTACTTCGGTGTTCCAGCTCGCCCAAGATAATTTGTTCTCATGCATTACACTCTCGTCGGTGTGCACAATCACGTGGTTTTTCTCGAATGGAATGGCCGCTAGTATCTCACGCTCATCTTTGCTCGCTTGATCTAAAATTTCGAGAGCGTTATCAGCGTGTAATGCGAGTACAATCGCGTCGAATCGTTGTTCTAAGCCATCGTCAGTAAAGACATTAATAGCGCCCGCTGGTGATGTCTTTTCCCTGAGTACACGTTTGACGGCGGCGCCTGACTTCCAATCTACCTTTAGTTGTTCACGTAGAGCATTTACATAGGAACTTGAGCCGTTTTTGATGACCTGCCATTGAGGTCGATTAATTATTTGCATCAAACCGTGACGACTGAAAAAGTCCACAAGATGATGAATTGGGAACTCGGCGACCCGCGCAGGCGTCGCCGACCAGAGCGCGCTAATCATGGGGAGCAAATGGTCCTCGATAAATCCGCGACCGTA
>CAYQVT010000264.1:1633-4778 GCA_964420885.1 uncultured Gammaproteobacteria bacterium | reverse complement strand
TGCAAAAATACGTTAAGCTCATTGCCCGCTAGTGCAAGCTTGCGTTGCAGAAATACACTCAGGTCTTCATAGCTATCGGTCGGTAGCTCTAACCCGGCAACGCGACGCTGATTGTCAACACGTAGATAATCCACGCTCATTTCCCACGCGTCGTTCTTCCATGACATGCCGACGCTAGCGCGCCCGGCCGGAATCCTCGGCAGATTACGATTATTGGCGTCACGATCGAGTTCACCGCGCACGACGTCTAATAGAAAATTAAAGTCTAAATCACCATCGCCAACAATAGCTAGATGAACCAAGCCTTTTAAGTTCACGCCGGTAAATGTAGCGTCGTCTTGTTGCCAGCGAAATACTGGCAACCCATCCATTTCTTCTCCCGTGGCTATCTCATAAATATAGTTCTCAAATTGCATAACATAGATACTGGTGTCGAATTCAAGCCTTTCATTCGCGTATCCGGCAGAGAGAGTTAGTGCCAAAACATCTTCTTCATTTAGATTTGGGTCACCAATTTCAAACGCGATTGTGGCTAAGTGCGGTCCATTACTGTAGAGCTCTTCAGCGGTGGGAGCACGGCTCGAAAAGTCAAACATTGCGGACAAAGTTAAGTTTTCATTTATCGGGCCGACCAAACCGAGCGACGCACTGAACGAATCAAAACTAAGATCAGCTAACCCCTGCGTAGTTGGCGAATGGTCTACCTGCTCCCAGCGCGCTCCCGCTTCTAACTCAGCGTTGCCTAATGCTCGTTGCCCTACCCAAAATAAACCCAAGGATTCACTATCAACCGGCGGAACAAAGGCTTCTTCGCCAATAGCGCTGAACTCTCGATCGCTCAATTGCAAACCAAATGCACCTTCAAAACCAGCCAAAGGTTCGTGTCGAAGCTCGACTCGCCCTTCCCATGCTTCATTACTAAAAAGTGTACCCACTTCGCCGTTTGGCTCGAGTTCATTGTGCTCATAATCATTTATGCCCAGACGAACATTGATGCTTTCTATGCCAGCAAATGGGTTGTTAAGCCCGGCTTCAAAATCGACACGAGTCTGCGATAGATCGATCATGCCAGGACCTTCTTCGTCTTCCTCAGCTTCTTCACCCTCTTCTTCGTCTCCATGCCCGCCAACGAGTCCATAATCGGCATCTAACGAACTGACAGAGGCACCGACAAAGCCGTTATCAGCAACAAAGCTAAGACCAACGGCACCGCCACGACGTTTTGAGCGGCTGCCTTCGAGTATGCCGAAGGCCTCTTCTTCTTCGGCATCATGCTCTTCTTCTGCTTCTTCGGCTTCCTCTGCCGCTATTTGAAAAGCTGATTCGGCAAAACCAGGAATTTCATAATCGTCGGCATCGCTTGAGAAACCATCAGCGTGCAAAAGCACACGGTCGCCTAGCGGCACATCAATCGTAAATGCGCTTCGCGTAGCGTTAGCGTTATCCGCCGCCCGCAGTTGCACTCGACCAGTAACCTCGTCGATTGCCTCACTATGAATTCGAGAAGTGGAAACATCGACGACACCGCCGATTGCGCCACTACCATAAAGAAGCGTACTTGAACCGCGCAACACAGTTATTTGGTCAGCAATAAAGGGTTCTACACCAACCGCGTGGTCACCTGAAGTAACGGATACATCTAAGGTGTCGATTCGATCTTCAGTAGTCTTTACTCTCGCACCCGCAAGACCATGAATAATCGGCCGCCCGACCGCGCTACCGAAACTAGCAGACTGAATACCAGCTTCTCCAGATAAGGTCTCTCCCAGCGAAAACTGCACTTCACGCGCCAGCTCATCGCCACCGAGAACGCTTACGGTTTGCGCCGTTCCGTTCTCGGCAAGTGGGTGTGCCAGCACTTTAATCTCTTCTAATCGCCGATCACCAGCCGGTTCATCGCCTGCAGTTGCCTGGTTAATAATAGGCAGTGTCAATCCTGCAACTAATATCGCAATATGGTTTTTACTAAACATAATCTCTGTTACCGTACGCGGCCATTAGCACACGCGTATTTGATCACTCAACGTTTATCGTCAAACGCTAAGTATTGAATTTTCGAAGACGACGAGAATTGTCGACTCACAGTCGTAAAAAGTGGAAATTAGAGGCTCTGAGGAGGTGCGCGGGAGAGATAGCATGAATCGAAAACAAGCGGTGAAGCTTTGAGAGTGACACTATCAATCTGCCCGCTGTGACTAGTAGACTCAACCTTATTCTGACTATCAACGGCACTGGCGCTGTGGTCCTGGGCGAAGAAAACCTCACATGTTTGATCATGCGCCCCATCTAGACATTCAGCATCATGCACCGCACTGGCGGTCTGCGATAGCAGTAATGCCAACGCCAGAATTATTCTATTCACTAATGGTTTCATATCTAAGCGCTTGGTCGGGATTGTTCGCGAATACTATTTTTCACTCTTTGCATTTAGTTTTAAAAAAAGCGGCTACCTCTCGGTAGCCGCATCAAAAAGCTATCTCTAATTTGGAGTAAGAAAAACAAATACGTGACTCGCTTTGATCGACTTAAGCATAAACCGACTCTCAATAAACGTTATATTATAACATAACAATAAAGGGCGCAAGCGACGGAACTGATTCTGCCTATTTACCGTTCAGTTAAACGACATAAAACCTGAACACGAGCTTAAATAATTAAGACCAGTTATAAGATGAATTTTTTTAATCTACTAACTTAATGTCGATGTCTAATGGCATTTCTATATCAGGCTGTAGAGTAAATCGACCATTAGAGTAGCTACAGGCCATCACTAAGCCTGGGTTGGTTTAAAGCTAGAGTAAGTTCTTAAAAACTCATCAATTAAAGTCTAGGGTTAGAAGCAATCGCTTGTTTTGATTATTAATATCAGGCGAACGATGTACTAGACCTCCCCCTTCATTACCCAACCAGGCTTCACCTTTCAACAATGCAATGTCACCGCTATTGAGTTGCTGGATGTCCTTATTGTCGCGATAAAGGCCTGACTCATCATCCGCCAGGCTCTGGCTGCCAACGCCTAACTTGGCACGATCGACACGTTGATGAGAAAGCCACTCTGTGGCAACTCCGCTATAAGTCGTGACTAAACGGCATGGCACTCTATCAACATGAAACTTTGGGCACATCGCGCGCTTCAGCGTGGTCA
>CAYQVT010000264.1:0-1623 GCA_964420885.1 uncultured Gammaproteobacteria bacterium | reverse complement strand
GGCCGACTTGCTTTAAATCAAACAAGCAACAAAACATGCCGACTATGTCACTGACGTCTTCGCTAATAAGCCTGGCTTCAGCATTTTCCCCGAGTGCTTCATATAGACTAGAGAATGCGTCTTCAGGTGTGACCGAAGCCGAAAACCGAAATGCGTAATTCAATGCTAACACCTGTTCAGCCGCCTTCAATAATTCAGGCGCTAAGATTCGTTGCCAAATCGAAATATTGACCTCGTCTCGATAAATATCCGCCAACACCGAGGCCGAGCCTGACTGTGTTGAAACGCGATTTAGAGTCTTCTCAGTTTGAATCTGACTAACAGTGAGCTGGTTCATAATAGGATCCTAAGTTAAAAATGTGTCGTCTCAGAGTGCTATGGGGCTGTCGAGATAAGTGTTTTAATGTTCAAATTCATCATGGTTTAGGCAATCGAATATAGAGGCTTCCCAGTCAACACTGAGCTCGCGTGCGATAATTTCTATTCGACTCTCATCTAGCGCTTCTAATGCTATTTCCGTCAGCGCATCATTGGTGAGGTTGTAGGCAAAGCAACCATCGTTGGTAATAAATGTCGCTTTCAGTCTTTCGGCATTAATGCCGCTTAAGAGAGCGAATAGACTGTTTCGATCAAACTCGAATCGTTCAGCGAAACGCCAACCGATACTAGTAAACCCTTCGCCTTGATTTACGGCTTTAATAAATCCGCATTCAGGAATAACGGTCGTAAAACTATGTTTGGAATGTTCGGTGGTCGACATCAAAGCATGGGGTGTAGAGCCATCTAAAGATCTATTACTTGCCGCCAGCTTTGATCCGACAAGCAGGGAGTGGTCTATCAAACCTTGTTCTGTGAAAACCAACCCCACATCACATAAAGCGTTTCGCTTTAAGTAGGTTTCAAGAGCCACCTTATCGTCTTCACTACATAGGTCTTGCTTATTGGCAACAACAACATCGGCAATCGAGACTTGTTGTTGAAACGTCTCATGCTCTACATAGCGACTATCAGAGACCTGTCTTGCATCCACTACGGTAACAATGTTCTGCATGGTGATAACGCCCTGAAAACTCTCATCCATCAGCGTTTGTAGTACTTCTTTCGGGTGGCCGAGCCCTGTTGGTTCTATCAATAAACGATCAGGTTTGGCGCGCCGAAGCAATTGCGCCAGTGCAACTCGCATAGGAAGACCGGCAGTACAACACATGCAGCCGCCAGGTACTTCGCGAATAAACACACCTTGTTGTTCCGAATACCGACCTTCATACAAGGCTCCATCAATCCCAATTTCACCAAATTCATTCACTAACACAGCCCAGCGTTCGCTCTTGGGTTTATTTTTTAGCAATTGCAGTATGGTCGAGGTTTTACCCACACCCAGAAAACCAGTAATTATGTTGGTCGGAACACGTTTTATTAGTGCACTCTCGACTGAGCTTTGCGTTTGATGCATCAGATCGTTAATTAAACTGGGTAAACACTCTATCGACCTATGACAACAACTTTCTGCTGTTCATGATTGACCTTGAGATAAAAGCAATGTCTACGACCGGTGTGACAGGCAACGCCCAGCTGGTTTACTCGGCATAGAATGGCATCTCCGTCGCAGTCAATCGAGAGCGA
>CAYQVT010000263.1:0-4782 GCA_964420885.1 uncultured Gammaproteobacteria bacterium | reverse complement strand
GTGTAGAATGTCCTTATTTCGCTTGATCTTGCGTTTCTGACTCTTCCAATTTACACCTAGCGTCTCGCAAAGTTTTTTCATGGAAATATGAGAGCCATTGTGATCAACGGTGACGTTGAAATTTTTTCCTTTAAAGTGAATCAGCATGTCTTGATTAATCATCGCACTAACCCTCGTCAGTCTGTTTCGTAATCTCGGCCAATAACGTGTGTAGCGAAATCGCGAATTGGTTGCCTTTTACGTTAATTGTGATCATGAACGAGGTGCTTTCGTCTAAATCGATGAACGCGTTTAGATCCTTTGACCTGTGATAAGCGACCGCCTTTGCTACTTCCCTAGTCAAATCGCTCTTTGAACTCATTCCTTCAAATTTGTTAACCGTTGAATCGATTAGTTCTCGGTCGCTTAGATTAAGGTTTTGTTGATGTCGTACGAAAGAAGTCACGCTTGCTTTTAACATCGAACGTTCACTTGTTATTGTTTGTTGCGCCATTTTTATTACCTCTATTTTTCATTAATGCTATATATCCGTTTCGGTGGATTTTTAGCGATTGGTGATACTCAACCGGAATCGTTTTTAACCATTCAGCAAAGTCACTGCCCTTTTTGAATGTGATGGCTATATAATTTAGTGAGCCATCACTTAAGTTGTTCTGAGACATCTGGATTTGGGTTATGGCTTTCTTTTACAGTTCTGAATATTTGTTGCGCCATCTGTAACACCGCCTGACATGCCAGTGTTACAACCTTCATAAGGGGTGTGTGTACTTTTGTCCTTATTCGCAACAGCGCACCGTTACAATGGGGACATCTAGATTTAACTTCGGCCATAATTTGGTCTTTCTATTGTGTTTGTTCAAATGTTGTTTGAACTGGTTTTGGTAGTGTTTCCAAGCCATGCCGATGTACGTGCACAACGACGGAGTGGCCAATTGAACTCAACACTGCGCTTGCCGATAGAATGGCTATTGGCACCGCTGAGTGTGTATTCGGGTTGTATTGCTGGGTAAACGTCGGCACGATCTTTAAATCAAGTAGCGCCATTGCTCGAGATATCGCTACGACGTTTATTTTGCAGTCAGGCGCGTCACCGGAAAGAAATTTGCTCATCGTGCTGTTTGATATGTTCATTAAACGTAAGGCGACCTTTCGTTTCGATTTTTCCGAAAGTCCCTGTCGTAGAATTGTTTCCGTATTTCGTGCCGTGTGTATTTGGCTGTTGTTTAATAGTTCCATTGATTTCTCCTGCGTCGGATTTAATAAAGAAGGGGTTAATCGGTAATTAGCATTGGGTCACTGTCGTAATCTAGTTCGCCAAAATGGTCCGGCCTAATATCAGCCCTGACAAACTTTCCTCGAGTGATTATCTCGATGCGAGCGCAGAGTTTGACCGGTACTTTTCCGCTCCTGCGGAGGTGCGAAATTGCACCAGGGGTACGCTTTAGCTTGTGTGCTAGTACCCCTCTGCCAAGATATTCTTCGATTTGCTCGAGAATATTTGGGTTTGAGTCTGTTGATTCAGATTGATTTATATCTGGCATAGCGTTTACCTATCGTTAAGATTTGTTTAAATGATAGGTGAACTATAATTAAAGATTTCTTAAAATACAATAGAACTTCAACAATTATATTTTTAACGATGGGTGGATTGTTATGGATTTAGGCAGTGTTATCGTTTTTCACAGAAAACGAAAAGGTTGGACACAGCAAGATTTTGCGAATCGGATGATAACGACCGAGGCAACGGTTAATAGGTGGGAAAACAACAAAGCGGTACCGCGCGCCAAGGCCAAAAGCTTAATGGCCGACTTGTTTGGCATTTCTGTTAGCGAACTAACTGAAAACCAAGGAACAGCGGTTATTAATGAGGTATCACTAAAAGCCGCAACCGTGCCGCAGTGGCTTAGATCAAGACAAGCAGAAGGCTATGCGTTGACATTGATTACTAGAGCGGGGCATTTCAATATGGTGGTGGCTCGATATTCCGAAGAGAAGCAAATGATTGATGTACTCACCGGAGTGTTCGAACTTGAAGACATATTACCGCTTATTAAAGAGGGGGTAATTCCTACTTTTTGCGAACCTAGTTTAGACGTTTTTAATCGTATTCGTGGTATGCAATTACGCGAGCCAGAGATTTACGATTTGTTAAAAACCGCGCAACGATTTGAATCGAACAAAGTGTATCAACGCCTTTTAGATGAAGCCCGGGGGCCAAGAAATTCACAAGAGTCGGTACATCTGGAAAAGTGGCGCCAGCTAACTCCAGCACAGAAAAAATCTATTGAGGTCATGATAGATATTAATCTTAATCCAGAAGAAACAGACATGGCGGAACTAGAGCGATTGATGGCTTTAGCTTCAGAGGATGACGTTAATGAAAAGCAATAGAGGTTAGTCCAATATTCCTTTTGCTATTAATGCTTGAGCAGTTCGGCAACCAATGGCGGCGGCCTTTTTCGCTTTGGAACTGTTCAATTTCTGAATTTCACTATAAATTCGATCGAGTCGGTTTAAGTCTTCAAGGGCTAAATTGTCACCATTTTTTAAGTCCTTTCGTCGCTCATGTAAAAGAATTAGATTGTCTCTTCTTACCGAATTATCGTGCTGTTCCATACCGTTTTACCTACCACCTTTTTGCTTTTTCTCGTCCCACGCTTAAATGTAGTATTACAATTTTGCGACATCAAGTGTTGTGTTACACCACAAAGGGTGTTGTGTTTGTATTCATCAGGCAATTTTGCCTGTTGAATATCACAACAACCATAGGGAAACACGCATGTTTACTGACTTCAAAGCAAAAATACGAATCTTATCAACAGGCACATATCTACCAGACGAAATTATTAAATCTGACGATTTGTTTGCTGAGTTTCAATCTGATATTAAATACGGAATAGCCGAGGATTGGATGAGCAAGGAAATGGGCATTATTGAACGAAGAGTCGCACCAGAAGACGCAACACCTTCGAGCCTAGCCATATCAGCCGCCAAACAAGCACTGGATGCCGCTAGCGACATAAACCCTGATGATATCGACCTTGTTATTTTTTGTGGGATCGAGGGCGATCAATCTGAGCCAGCTACCGCTCACACTATTCAATGTGCATTGGGATTAAAGGCACCTAAAGTTTTTGACGTTAGCAACGCCTGTTTTGGGTTCGTAGATGGCATCGAAACGGCATCTGCTTATATTAGCTCAGGTATAGCACGTTATGCTTTAGTGGTAACTGGTGAGGTGTCTTGTAAAATTTCTCGTTATATTGTTGACCAGCTTAAAACAGGGGTTCCAGTTGAGATTGCTAAGTCGGCAATTGGTGGCTTATCTGTGGGAGACGCAGGCGGTGCTGTAATACTCGGTAATAGTGAAAATTCGCTCACTGGGTTTAACTTTTTCAAGTCTTCTTGCGATAGCCGTCATGTTAATAAATGTATTTATAAGCATAAGCCTGACGGCCACCTTGATGGTCAAATGCTTATGGCTAAAGTTGTTGCATACGGTTTAAGGATGCACCGTCAGCTAATGACTCAGACAATTGATGAAACTGGTGTCGATAAATACGATTGGTTGATAAGCCACCAAACGGGGCAACGTAATTTTGATGCAATTGCTAGCATGGGGATTATCGATGCTACTCGTATGACCAAGACATTCGATAAATTGGGGAACGTCACAACAGCGACGTTACCTATCAATTTTCAGATGTTATTGCGAGAAGGAGTTGAGGAGGGCGATTTAATTGGCTTTTGGATGGCCGGATCTGGATTAACGGTAGGCCAAAGTTGCTATACGGTCTGATAACTGAGTAAGAAAAAAGTATGATTTCATTAATATTGCCAGCATTGATTGCGTTGTTACTTAAGTTTGCCGTGATTTTTCTCGTTGATGCCAAAAAACAATCAATGATATTTATGGCGCTATTCGTAACCCTAGCCTTAATAAACCTTTGTGAAATATTGGCTTATCTTAATTATTTTACAGATAAACCAGCGATAATGTTGATGAGATCATACTATCTACTTTGGATCGTCGCGCTGTACTATCTAATTTTATACACTCTCGAAGTCGCAGAAATCAAAGCTTCTTATGTGTGGCGTGTGGCGCTGGCCTCCATTCTTTTGATTCTTTGTGTGCTGATCATATTTAGTGATCTTATTATCACTGGCACTAGTCCTACTTCCTATTCGCTCACAGCAACACGTGGCTTGTATAACGAATGGATTCGAGCCATTGGTATTGTTGGTTTGCTTTTTATTCCTTACATATTGATTTTACGCACTTTTCGAGAGAAAAACCCATTAATAAAAACTAGATGTATTTATACATTATTGGCCTTACTGCCTGTTCTGTTGACATCAATGTCTGTGAATATATTGCAGCTACTTGATATAGAGTTTAGTGCTGCACTTGTGACTCCAGTCGCCACAACCTGTTTTCTTTTCTTGGTATGTTACTTTGAGCCGAAAACTAAGCTAACTAACATTTTGATGTACTTACCAGGCAGTCGAGAAAGATTGTTAACCAAACAGTTATTTGGGTTAGCTAGCGAATTCGCGCTAGATGGCAAGAGGATAGGCGACACCAAGGTCGATATAGAACGAATGTTATTGCTTTATGCCTTACAGAAAAACAACCACGTTATCACTCGAACCGCTGAATCACTTGGTATGAACCGCACAACACTCTATACAGCCATGAAGCGTTGCGGGATTAAACACCGATATTGAGCATACTATTGGCTGGCCAGCTGTTGGGAATTAAGCAACAGCTGACCAAACTTG
>CAYQVT010000262.1:0-4792 GCA_964420885.1 uncultured Gammaproteobacteria bacterium | reverse complement strand
CACGGCGGGTAATTGCCTCACCGTTTTGATATCGACGATTGATCGGTGTGTAAACCAACCCAAAGCGTACTAACGACAGCACAACGTTGATACCAACCCACACCAACATGGCAGGCACGTGATCAGTATCTCGCAACAGATAGATACAAGCCAACATCGCAACTATGCTGCCCAGAGCCACTCCATTGCTCTGCCTAAGCATTCTTTCAATCTGACGTAGACTACCTGGATCAAGCCGCTTAGAGCTAAAAGAGTCTAGTATTGCTTGGCGAGTAAACTTCAAACGTGTATCTCTTTGGCGGTTGTAGTATTCGGAAACTTCACGCGATGGCGATCGTATGAGGCCGTCGTTATCTTAACGTATAAGACAAACAGTGACGTGCGCTCAGGCTTCATAATAATGTTAATACGGGTGCAGCTTACACCCATAAGGCGGCCTGCTCGACAACCTTGTGTACGTGACTGCTTGGTATATGCACGTTCGTCACTATAACTAGCTATATTGTAGACAGCAAACTGAGCCTGCTTAAACTGAAGCAGAATTCAGACCAACACCTGCAAACAAGAGGTCTAAATGGCAACGATGAATCTCAAAGCACCGTCTTTTCTGGTCACCGCTGGAGAGTCGCTCACACCGCTGGAATTCGCGCGTTTGATGGCGTGCGCACCCAAGTTATTAATGCAGAAGCGAGGCAAGGGACAACCGGTCATCGTGCTACCAGGTTTGGGCGCTAGCAACGTTTCCACCCTGATAATGCGAAACTATCTCTCATGGCTTGGTTATGAGGTGCGAGGCTGGACACTTGGTCGTAACAACGGCGACGTGGGTGCAATGCTGCCTACGCTTTCAGAACAGCTTAAGCAAACGTACTCAGAGCACCGACAGAAAGTCACCATTATCGGCTGGAGCCTTGGCGGGGTTCTCGCCAGAGAACTGGCGCGAGACTTCCCACAATACATTCGCCAAATCGTCACCATGGGCAGCCCAGTGGTTGGTGGCCCTAAGTACACCAGTTTTGCCAGACTTTACCATGAACAAGGGGCTGATCTTGATGCAATCGAAGCTAGAATTGCCGAACGTGAACGACGCTCGATCCGCGTACCAATCACCTCTATTTTCTCAAAAAGAGACGGGATTGTGAGTTGGCAAGCGAGTATCGACAAACGCAATACCCAAGCCGACAATATTGAAGTCGGGGCCACGCATTTAGGCCTTGGTATCTCACCCGACGTATTTATGATTTTGGCACGAAAACTGGCATCGACATGAGACTGAGTCAAAAAATAATTGATCGTCATATAAGTAAACCCATCGCCAACGTTTCATTTGCGATGATGCACCGCCAAGTGCGTGCGATTGAGAAACGTGGCATCACCATGATGCACACAGCCAGGCCCTTCTCTTATTACCGAAAAGTGTTTTACGATGGTGAGAGTGCACCGCAGGTACTAGATAACTTGGCCGGAAAAACCGTCGTTGACGTGGGTTGTGGCTACACCCCCTACGCTGACGACTCCATGTTTCAAGCGTGCCGTGACACAAGCGTTAACTTCTTTGGTGTCGACCCACTTATTGGCACTGAGCTAAAATTTGGTATTCGAGAACGCGCACTTGCTCGTGCCATGGGCAGCCGAGGGCACTTTAATGCTAACGCCCCCGGTTTGGCGAATGCACTTTCAGCGTACGCGCAAGAACTGCCGTTTGAAGATAATAGCGTTGATGAATTACTGTGCAGCTATTTACTGTTTGTTTGGATAGAAGATCAAAACACACTCGCCGACATATTAGCCGAGTTTTTAAGAGTCCTGAAACCGGGCGGAAAACTGAAACTTTACCCGCTATACGAGTGGCGGTTTACGCGATTAAGAAATCCACGATTAAACGAAACGCTGGAAAAATTCGACATTGAACAACGTTTTGTACACGGTGGCTTGGATTTCAGAATCACACCTTCACTGTTAACGATAATGACAAAAACTTAAATGGCGTGCGTTGGTTAAAGCGTTCTATTAGTACCCCAAATGGCCGCCAGTATTGACCCTGTCACATTGTGCCAAACACTGAACAAAGCTCCCGGTAACGCCGCTAAAGGCGTAAAGTACTTCACCGCTAAGGCCACCGCTAACCCCGAGTTTTGCATTCCCACTTCAATCGCCAAGGTACGGCTGGTGATGCGGTCTTGTTTAAACAACCGAGCAAAGTAATAACCGGCAAGCAAGCCAATCAAGTTATGCAGCACAACGGCGGTAACTAGCAACACACCTATTGACGCCAACGTTTGTTGATTTAAGGCAACGATAATAGCGATCACCAATATAATCGCACCGGTGGTGATAAGCGGCAAATACTGATTCAATCGTTTCACGCTTGATGCAGCAACGTAATTCAACCCAACTCCAAGTAGCAGCGGCAACAACACGATTTTCAACACCGAAATCAACATATCCCCGACCGGCACCGGCACCAATTGCCCCAGATACACGTAGCTCAAAAACGGCAAGGCAAGTACTGCCACTAATGTAGACATTAAGGTCATACTAATCGACAAGGCTACGTCTGCACGAGCCAAATAACAAATAACGTTCGACGCCGTGCCACCCGAAGCGCTGCCGACCAACACCAAGCCCACTAGCAATTCGTCGGCCAAACCCAAGACTCTACCCAATAAGAAAGCGGCTAAAGGCATTACCACAAACTGAATCGACACCCCCAGTACCACCGCAAACTTTCGGCTCAGAACGCGGATAAAATCTTGCTTGGTGAGCGTAAGCCCCATCGAAAACATAATCAGCATCAAAAGCGGCACAATCCAGCTACCCAGTTGATTAAACCAATGGGGTTGTTGCCAAGCAAACAACGATGCTGCAATGGCTAGAATCGGGAATAATGTTGTCAAATGTAGAGGCACGATATGGCTATTTGCTTATGTTTTTAGACAGGTAATAAAACGTAATTTAGAGTCGCCTACAGCGGAAATTTGTCGATTATATCAAGCTCGTGAACAAATCACCGCTTCCTTTCGCGCTGCACGCATAACCATTTCATTTAGAGACACACCCTAACAACGACCATTCTAGAGCTTTGTAAGTTAGTTTAATGGCGACGATGACGTTAGTAGCCGGCTAAGCGGGCTCTTAACACCGTCTGCTCCTTGTTTGAGAACATGCGTGTAGATTTCAGTGGTTTTAACGTCACTATGACCCAATTGTAATTGTACCGTTCTTATATCTGCACCGTTTTGCAGTAAATGCGTAGCAAAGGAATGCCTTAACGTATGAGAGCTGACATGCTTGGCAATTTCAGCCAGTTGAGCCGCACGCCTAATAGCTTTATTAACACCACTTTCATCAATATGATGGCGCCTAACTTTCCCACTACTCGGATCGACGCTCAGCCGTATAGATGGAAAAAGATACTGCCAGTTAAGTGTTTTATTTGCCCGCCGATATTTGCGCTCTAAGGCGTCAAGTAACCAAACACCTGCAAATTCTGCTTGCTGTAAATCGTCTTCCAAGTACTCATTTACGTGAAGAACTTGTTTTCGTATAGCGGGTATTAGTTCGGGAGCCAATGTCACCAAGCGATGTTTAAAACCCTTGCCATTCCAAATCTGAATCTGCTTCAAATCAACGTCGATATCCTTGACCCGCAAGCGAACCAATTCCATTAACCTCAAGCCTGAACCGTACAGCAAACCCACGAGCAACTTATACGACCTATTAAGATTGCGGAGCAGGCGTTTGACCTCATCTTCGGTTAATACAGTGGGCAACTTTGCTTGCCGTTTAACTCGGGTAAATGCAGAAAAATCACCGAGTGGCTTTTATTCAGAAATTTATTATAAAGAAACGCCAAGGCATTCAAGGCAATTTTTTGGGTACTCGCAGACACCTTTCTGTTAGTTGCTAAGTGAGTCAAATAAGCTTCGACGTGGGTGTCAGTTAGCTCACTCGGATGCGCTTTATCATGGAACAAAATATAAGATCGAATCCATCGCAGGTACGAGCGAATAGTCCGCTTACTATAACGGCGCACAAGCATGTATTTTTCAATAGAATCTAAAAACGGTGAACGCGACACTGAACTCTCCTTGTAAAACGTGTGCTATTATTCTTAATGAAAAGTTTAAAAATAACAAGGACTTTTCCTGGTTATCAGAAATCTCTCATTTTAAACTTTAAAAATACATTTTAAATTCAAAAGGATAGATGCGACATAACAACAACCCAATAAAAAAACAGGGATCCCCATAATAATGATATCTGGGACAACGTCCCGTATATCAGGCTGTTATATTTATTAAAGGAGTTTTTCCATGATTGACTTAGAAAAAATGATTGTTCGTCGAATCGAAGAGTGCCAATCAGAGAGCGAGAGATATTCAAGGTGGTTAGGTATTCTACGAGTCCCAAATACCGTTTTAACGGTGGGCGGATCACTATTGGCGTTCCTCGGAGGAGCAACAATCATTGAAAATTCAAATACAAGTTTAGGCGGCTATATGGCACTAGTTGGCGGAGCTTTGACCGGACTGCATAACTGGTTCAAATGTGAAGCTCACCAATCTGACTGCAAAATATTGATGGCTAAATTTGAATCTAAGATGTCTTCATATCAATCTTTATTAGTAGAATCTGATAGCACAATAAAAGAGCAGAGATTTAGAGAACTTGAGAAAGAGCTGTCATCGATTAAAGAATCCAGGTCAGCTAAACCATGGATAAAAACATAACAAGAATAAACACAAAAGCGCTTACAGCGCTCGGACGCGTGCTACGCCCGCGCCCGTGT